>JBASAE010000362.1:0-4929 GCA_049654285.1 Microbacterium sp. | reverse complement strand
GCCCCGCCCTGCCCGCGCAGGTAGGACGGGGCGTCGACGACAGCCCGGGGTGTCGGCAGAGGACTCAGTCGCCGAGACGGTTCTTCAGTCGCATCGCGCGCTCGGCCTCGCGGGTGTCCTGCCGCTCGCGCAGCGTCTGGCGCTTGTCGTACTCGCGCTTGCCCTTCGCGAGCGCGATCTCGACCTTCGCGCGGCCGTCCGAGAAGTACAGCCTCAGGGGGATGAGCGTGTAGCCGCCCGCCGAGACCGCGTGCTGCAGCTTGAGGATCTCCTCCTTGTGCAGCAGCAGCTTGCGGATGCGCTTGGCGGAGTGGTTGGTCCAGTGCCCCTGGGAGTACTCCGGGATGTGCACGGCGTCGAGGAACGCCTCGTTGCCCTTGATGAACGCGTAGCCGTCACTGAGGTTCGCCCGGCCCTGGCGCAGCGACTTCACCTCGGTGCCGGTCAGCACGAGTCCGGCCTCATACGACTTCTCGAGGTTGTAGTCGTGACGCGCGCGACGGTTGGTCGCGATGACCTTCTCACCGCGTTCCCTGGGCATGATCTTCTCCTGACGACAGACAGCCCACTAGCCTACAACGAACTCAGGTGCGCAGCCAGCGACGGATCGCGAATCCCGCCGAGAGGGCCGCGAGCACCACACCGAGCACGATCAGCACCGGAGCGACGAACAACGCCTCCTGCATGCCGACCAGCGGTCGGATGAACGGCACCCGCCCCGAGAGGTACCCCTCGACGCCGAACCTCACCCCGGCGAGCACCGCCGCGGCCGCCAACACCGATCCGATCAGCGCGGCGAACACGCCCTCCAGCACGAAGGGGGTCTGGATCGCGCGGTTCGATGCGCCCACCAGTCGCATGATGCCGATCTCCTTGCGGCGCGCGTACGCCGAGAGTCGGATCGTCGTGGCGATCAGCAGCACCGCGGCGATCAGCATCAGCACGGCGATGCCGACCGCGACATACGTCGCGACGGTCAGCGCCGAGAACAGCGGGTCGAGGAGCTTGCGCTGGTCGCTGACCTGCTCGACTCCCGGCATCCCCCCGACCGCCTCGCTGATCACGTCGGACTGGGAGGGATCCTTCAAGGTCACCGAGAAGGCGACGGACATCGCATCGACGCCGTAGACGTCGGCCTGCTCCTGGCCGAACTGCTCGACGAACTGGGCGAAGGCCTCCTCCTTGGTCTGGAAGCCCACCTTGCTGATCAGCGGCGTCAGGGCGTCGCCCTCGAGCTGCGCCTTGACCGCATCGATCTGCTCCTGCGTCGCATCGCCTCCGATGCAGTTCTCGGTCGCGGTCGACAGCTGCGAACACATGTACACCGTGACCTCGGCGCGCTCGCCCCAGAAGGTCTTCATGGTGCTGATCTGGGTCTGCATGAGGATCGCCGCGCCGACGAACGTGAGCGAGACGAAGGTGACGAGCACCACGGAGATGACCATGGAGAGGTTGCGGCGCAGCCCGCCGAGCGCCTCCATCAGGATGAGCCCGAAGTTCACGAGGTGGGCCCCACTTCCTCGTCGTCCCCGGTCAGCCCGAGCCGGTCGGCGACGCCCAGCTCGGCGACGTCGACATCGGGCAGCACGATCGGATGGGTGCGCGGCGGAGCGCTCTCCGGGGCCGGAGGCGGCACCGGGGCCGGCGCCTCACCGACGGGCGTCTCACCGTCGGACGCCCCCGCGGCGACCTCTTCGGGGAGGAAGACCGGTTGCGCCATGGTCTCGCGCTGCACCTCCTGTACGGCGGTGAGCGCAGCCGTGGCGGCGGCGCCGCGCACGGCCTCGGGGGCGAGCCGCGGCACGTTCGCCGTCTCGCCGTAGCCGCCGCCGGTCTCGTCGCGCACCATCACGCCGTCCTGCAGCTCGATGACCCGCCGCTGCATCTGATCGACGAACCCCGCCTCGTGCGTGGCCATCACGACCGTCGTTCCGCCGGCGTTGATGCCCGCGAGCAGCTGCATGATGCCGACCGAGGTGGCCGGGTCCAGGTTGCCGGTCGGCTCGTCAGCGAGGAGCACCTGCGGTCGGTTGACGATCGCGCGGGCGATCGCGACGCGCTGCTGCTCACCGCCGGACAGCTCGTGGGGCATCCGCTTCTGTTTGCCGTCCAGCCCGACCAGTGCGAGCGCCTCCGGGACCGCCTGCTGGATGAACCCGCGCGACGAGCCGATCACCTGCAGCGAGAAGGCGACGTTCTGGTAGACGGTCTTCGACGGCAGGAGGCGGAAGTCCTGGAACACGGACCCGATGTGCCGGCGGAAGTAAGGGACCTTGCGGTTGGCCAGCGACTTCAGGTCACGACCCAGCACGGCGACCCGCCCGGTGGTGGGCACCTCTTCCCGCAGGATCAGCCGCAGGCAGGTGGACTTGCCGGAGCCGGACGCACCGACGAGGAAGACGAACTCGCCGCGCTCCACCTCGAAATCGACCTCTTCGAGGGCGGGGCGCTTGGTCCCCCGATAGCGTTTTGTGACGTTCTCGAACCGAATCATGGCGTCTAGAGCCTAAGCGTCAGCCCCGTCCCGCGACGAGCGACACCCCGCATGGTGACCACGGGGGCGCTCTGCGGCGCGGGCCGGGGTCCGATCAGTCCTCGTCGTCGCGGCGCTTGCGCCAGCGGATGCCGGCCGAGATGAAGCCGTCGAGGTCGCCGTCGAACACCGCAGCGGGGTTGCCGGACTCGTGGCCGGTACGCAGGTCCTTCACCAGCTGCTGGCCGTACAGGAAGTAGGAGCGCATCTGATCGCCCCAGCTCGCGGTGATGTTCCCGGCGAGCTCCTTCTTCTTCGCGGCCTCCTCCTCCTTCTGCAACAGCAGCAGGCGGGTCTGCAGCACGCGCATGGCGGCGGCGCGGTTCTGGATCTGCGACTTCTCGTTCTGCATCGAGACGACGATCCCGGTCGGGATGTGCGTCAGGCGCACGGCCGAGTCCGTGGTGTTGACGGACTGGCCGCCGGGGCCGGACGAACGGAACACGTCGACGCGGATGTCGTTCTCGGGGATCTCGACCTCGGTGGCCTCCTCCATGAGGGGGATCACCTCGACGGCCGCGAACGACGTCTGCCGCTTGTCGGCCGAGCCGAACGGGCTGATCCGGGCGAGGCGGTGCGTGCCGGCCTCGACCGACAGGGTGCCGAACGCGTACGGCGCATCGATCTCGAAGGTCGCCGACTTGATGCCGGCCCCTTCCGCGTAGGAGGTGTCCATGACCTTGACCGGGTACTTGTGCTGCTCGGCCCAGCGCAGGTACATCCGCAGCAGCATCTCGGCGAAGTCGGTGGCGTCGTCGCCGCCCGCGCCGGAGCGGATGGTGACGATGGCCGCCCGCTCGTCGTATTCGCCGTCGAGCAGCGTCTGCACCTCGAGCTGGTTGATGGTGTCGGTGAGGGCCGCGAGCTCGACGCGGGCCTCCTGCGCGGAGTCCTCGTCGCCCATCTCGTTGGCGAGCTCAACGAGCACCTCGAGGTCGTCGAGGCGCCGGGCGATGCCCTCGACACGGGCCAGCTCGGACTGGCGGTGGCTGAGCGCGCTGGTGACCTTCTGCGCGTTCTCGGTGTCGTCCCAGAGGTCGGGCGCGCCGGCCTCCTCGCTGAGACGCGCGATGTCCGCGCGCAGTCGGGTGACGTCGACGACCTCGCGGATGTCGCCGAAGGTGAGTCGCAGGGCCTGGATGTCGGCGGAGAGATCGAGTTCGAGCATGGCTCACTCAGCCTACAGTCCGCGCTCTCCTCGCGGTGCGCAGTAGCGTGTGAGAGTGAGCACCAGCCCGGCGACCGTCCTGAAGCAGTTCGGGCCGATGGTCTATGCGCCCATGCTGCTGTTCTCGCTCGGCGAGGGCGCGGTGATCCCGCTGGTCCCGATCATCGCCTCGCGTCTCGGCGCCGACGTCGCCTCGGCTGCCCTCGTCTCCTCCGCCCTCGTGGTGGGCCAGCTGTGCGGCAACCTCCCCGCGGGCTGGGCGGTGTCGAAGCTCGGGGAGCGCTGGACGATGGTGATCGCCGGATTCGTCGCGATCGCCGCGGCCGTGGGGATGCTGCTCGCGCCGGTGCTGTGGGGGTTCACCCTCTCCGTCTTCGTGCTGGGGTTCTGCGCCGCCGCGTTCGGGCTGGCCCGGCACGCCTTCATGACGACGCGCGTGCCTCTCGAGGTGCGGGCGCGCGCGCTCTCGCTGCTGGGCGGCACCTTCCGGCTCGGCGTGTTCATCGGCCCGTTCGTCGCGGCGGGCCTGCTGGGCCTCTTCCGCACCGAGTACGCCGCGATCTGGTTCTTTCTGCTGTGTCTCGTCGCGACCGTGCTGCTGGTCGCGTTCGGCCCGGATCCGGAGACCACCATCGCGCCCCTCCCGGGCTCGGCCGGGACACTGCAGGATGCCGCGCTGCAGGAGGACTCCGGCGAGGCCGTCACAGGCTCGATCCCCACGGCCGCGTTGCGCGGGGGTGGGGTGCAGCCCGGCGTCTTCCGCACGATGTGGCAGAACCGGGGCGTGCTCAGCCGACTGGGACTCGCCTGTGCGGCGCTGTCCGCGGTGCGCTCGGCCCGACAGGTGGTGCTGCCGCTGTGGGGCGTGTCTCTGGGGCTGGATGCCCCGACCATCGCCCTGGTCGTCGGGGTCTCCGGCGCGATCGACTTCGCGCTGTTCTACGCGAGCGGTCAGGTGATGGACCGGTTCGGCCGGCTGTGGGCGGCCATGCCGGCGATGATCCTGATGGGCCTGGGCTTCCTCGCGCTGTCGTTCACGCACGACGTCGACTCCGCGATGCTGTGGTTCGGGATGCTGGCCGCGGTGCTCGGTGTCGGCAATGGCCTGTCCAGTGGCATCCTGATGACGCTCGGGGCGGACACCGCGCCGCAGCGCGACCCCGCCGCCTACCTCGGATCGTGGCGCACGCTGACCGATGCCGGCGGTGCGCTCGCCCCGGTGCTGGTC
>JBASAE010000361.1:0-11925 GCA_049654285.1 Microbacterium sp. | reverse complement strand
GTGTTCGACCAGATCGCCCGGGTGAAGGAGGCCTGCCGCCGGCCGGACGGCACGTATGCCTCACTCAAGGTCATCATGGAGACCGGTGAGCTGAACACCTACGACAACATCAAGCGGGCGTCCTGGCTGTCGATCCTCGCCGGCGGCGACTTCATCAAGACCTCGACCGGCAAGGTGCAGCCGGCGGCGACCCTGCCCACCACCCTGCTCATGCTGGAGACCGTGCGCGACTGGCATCGGGCGACCGGAGAGCGGATCGGCGTGAAGCCCGCCGGCGGCATCCGTTCCTCGAAGGACGCGGTGCGCTATCTGGTGACCGTCGCCGAGACCGCGGGCGAGGAGTGGCTGCAGCCGCACCTGTTCCGCTTCGGCGCGTCCAGCCTGCTCAACGACGTGCTCCTGCAGCGTCAGAAGATCACCACCGGACACTACTCCGGCCCCGACTACGTCACGATCGACTAGGACAAGACATGTCATTCCTGGAATACGCACCGGCTCCCGAGTCGAAGGCCATCCTCAGCCTGCGCGACAGCTACGGGCTCTTCATCGGCGGCGAGTTCACCGACGGCGACGGCACGCCGTTCACCACGATCTCGCCGGCGGACGAGAGCCGCATCGCAGAGATCGCCACGGCCTCCGAGCAGGATGTCGACCGAGCGGTCGCCGCCGCCCGCCGAGCCTATGAGAAGACCTGGTCGAAGCTCAGCGGCCGCGACCGGGGCAAGTACCTGTTCCGCATCGCCCGCCTCGTGCAGGAGCGCGCTCGCGAGCTGGCGGTGGCGGAGAGCCTCGACAACGGCAAGCCGATCAAGGAGAGCCGCGACGTCGACGTCCCGCTCGTCGCGGCCTGGTTCTTCTACTACGCGGGCTGGGCCGACAAGCTGGATCACGCCGGCCTCGGGGCGAATCCCGCTGCGCTGGGTGTGGCCGGCCAGATCATCCCGTGGAACTTCCCGCTGCTCATGCTCGCGTGGAAGCTCGCCCCCGCCCTCGCCGCGGGGAACACCGTCGTGCTGAAGCCCGCCGAGACCACCCCGCTGACCGCGCTGATCTTCGCCGAGATCCTGCAGCAGGCGGATCTCCCCGCCGGCGTGGTGAACATCGTGACCGGCGCGGGCGCATCGGGTGCCGCCCTGGTGCGTCATCCCGACGTCGACAAGATCGCGTTCACCGGATCGACCGGCGTGGGACGCGACATCGCGAAGGCGGTCGCCGGCACGCACAAGAGGGTCACCCTGGAGCTCGGCGGCAAGGCGGCGAACATCGTGTTCGACGATGCGCCGATCGACCAGGCGATCGAGGGAATCGTCAACGGCATCTTCTTCAACCAGGGGCACGTCTGCTGCGCGGGCAGCCGGCTGCTGGTGCAGGAGTCGATCCACGACGAGGTCATCGACCGGCTCAAGCACCGCCTGTCCACGCTGCGCCTGGGGGACCCGCTGGACAAGAACACCGACATCGGGGCGATCAACTCCGCGGCCCAGCTCGCCCGCATCCGCGAGCTGAGCGACATCGGCGAGGCCGAGGGCGCCGAACGCTGGACCGCGGACTGCGTCATCCCCGAGAAGGGGTTCTGGTTCGCGCCGACGATCTTCACCGGCGTCGAGGCCTCGCACCGCATCGCCCGCGACGAGGTGTTCGGTCCGGTGCTGTCGGTGCTGACCTTCCGCACCCCCGCCGAGGCGATCGCCAAGGCGAACAACACGCCGTACGGGCTCTCCGCCGGCATCTGGAGCGACAAGGGATCCCGCATCCTGGCCGTGGCCGACCGGCTGCGGGCCGGCGTCGTGTGGGCGAACACGTTCAACCGCTTCGACCCGTCGAGCCCGTTCGGCGGATACAAGGAGTCCGGATACGGTCGCGAGGGCGGCCGGCACGGCCTCACCGCCTACCTGAAGGGAGCAGCGGCGTGAGCAAGCGGCTGACGGTTCCGAAGACGTACAAGCTGGCGATCGGAGGCGCGTTCCCGCGCAGCGAGTCCGGCCGCACCTTCGAGGTGTTCTCCGCGAAGGGCGCCTTCCTGGCGAACGCCGCGAAGGCGTCGCGCAAGGACGCCAGGGACGCGGTGGTGGCCGCACGCGCGGCGGTCAAGGGCTGGTCGGCCGCGACCGCCTACAACCGCGGGCAGGTGCTGTACCGGGTCGCCGAGATCCTGGAGGGGCGTCGCGCGCAGTTCGTGGACGAGATCGTGGCCCAGGAAGGCATGAGCCCTGCCGCCGCGGGAGCGCAGGTGGACGCCGCGGTGGACCTGTGGGTCTGGTACGCGGGATGGTGCGACAAGTACGCCCAGGTCGCCGGGAACGCCAACCCGGTCGCCGGCCCCTACTTCAACATCTCCGTGCCCGAGCCCACCGGCGTCGTCGCGATCGTGGCACCGCAGGACACCGCGCTCCTGGGACTGGTCGCGGTGCTCGCACCCGCCCTCGTCACGGGCAACACCGTCGTGGTGCTGGCCAGCGAGAGGCATCCGCTCTCGGCCATCAGCCTCGCCGAGGTGCTCGCGACCAGCGATGTGCCCGGGGGCGTGGTGAACGTGCTGACCGGATCCCCGGCCGAGGTGGCCCCGTGGCTCGCGTCGCACGCCGACGTCAACGCCGTCGACCTGGCGGGAGCGGGCGACCTCGACTGGGTCGATCTCGAGATCGCCGCCGCGCAGACCCTGAAGCGGGTCCTGCCGCCGGTACCGGGGACGGAGGCGGTCGGCGCGTCGCTCACGCGCATCACCGCGTTCGTCGAGACGAAGACGGTCTGGCACACCAAGAGCATGATCTGAGACGGGCCCCGACACCGGCGCGCGGCAATGCGGCCCGGTGTCGGTGGCGGCGGCTAGGCTCGATACGTGGCTTTCGGAACCCCCGACTGATACGCCTCGAGGAGGACGCGCATGGCACGAATCGGTGAGAGCGCCGACCTGTTCAAGTGCTCATTCTGCGGAAAGAGCCAGAAGCAGGTGCAGCAGCTGATCGCCGGCCCCGGCGTGTACATCTGCGACGAGTGCGTCGAGCTGTGCAACGAGATCATCGAAGAGCGCATGGCCGAGGCGGGCGGGGGACCGGTCGCCGACTTCGACCTGCCGAAGCCGCGGGAGATCTACTCGTTCCTCGAGGAGTACGTGGTCGGTCAGGAGGACGCCAAGCGCTCCCTCGCGGTCGCGGTGTACAACCACTACAAGAGGGTCCGGGCGCGCAGCGTGCTGCAGCCGGCCGAGCAGAAGGCCGAAGAGGTCGAGGTCGCCAAGAGCAACATCCTCATGCTCGGCCCCACCGGGTGTGGCAAGACCTACCTCGCCCAGACGCTCGCCAAGCGGCTGAACGTGCCGTTCGCCGTGGCGGACGCGACCGCGCTCACCGAAGCCGGCTACGTCGGCGAGGACGTCGAGAACATCCTGCTGAAGCTCCTGCAGGCGGCCGACTACGACACCAAGCGGGCCGAGACTGGCATCATCTACATCGACGAGATCGACAAGATCGCCCGCAAGGCGGAGAACCCGTCGATCACCCGCGACGTGTCGGGCGAGGGTGTGCAGCAGGCACTGCTGAAGATCCTGGAGGGCACGGTCGCCTCGGTGCCGCCGCAGGGCGGGCGCAAGCATCCGCACCAGGAGTTCCTGCAGCTCGACACGACCAACGTCCTGTTCATCGTGGCCGGTGCGTTCGCCGGGCTGGAGGACATCATCTCGGCGCGGGTCGGCAAGCACGGCGTCGGGTTCGGCGCCCCGCTGCACGACAAGGGCAAGGACCTCGACCTGTTCAGCGAGGTGCTCCCCGAGGACCTGCACAAGTTCGGGCTGATCCCCGAGTTCATCGGCCGGCTGCCCGTGGTCACCTCGGTCTCCCCGCTCGATCAGGAGGCGCTGATCGACATCCTCACCGGCCCGCGCAACGCCCTGGTCAAGCAGTACCAGCGCATGTTCGAGCTCGACGGCGTGCAGCTCGAGTTCGAGGAGGACGCGTTGCGCTCGATCGCCGACCTCGCCGTGCTGCGCAAGACCGGGGCTCGCGGTCTGCGCGCGATCCTCGAGGACGTGCTCGGTCCGATCATGTTCGAGATCCCGTCGGCCGAGGACGTCACGAAGGTCGTCGTCACCCGAGCCGCCGTCGAGGACGGCGCCCCGCCGACGGTCGTGCTCGCCCACAAGCGCAAGAGCGCCTGAGTCGGGCGTCACCCCACCAGGGCATCGGCGGGGTCAGAGCCGGGCGGGGGCGAGTTCCGCGATCAGCACCGTGTCCGTGCCGTCCGTCCAGTCCACGTGGCGGCGCAGGGCGAAGCCAAGGGCCTCGAACGTGTCCGACAGCGCCTCGACCGAGCGGAACGGCGTGTCCAGATGCTCGGCCCGTGATCCCCTCGGACGCTGCGGGACCTCAGGCATCAAGACCCCGGCGCTTCAGCAGCGGGGCGAGCTCGGCGTCGCGGCCGCGGAAGTCCCGGTAGGCCTCCAGAGGGTCCTTCGATCCGCCTACCCCCAGCAAGCGCTTTCGGAACCGGTCGCCGTTCTCGCGGGTGAGGCCGCCGTTCTCCCGGAACCATTCCACCGTGTCGGCGTCGAGCACTTCGCTCCAGATGTAGGAGTAGTAGCCGGCGCTGTAGCCGCCCGAGAAGACGTGCGCGAAGTAGGTCGACGAATAGCGGGTCGGCACGGTGGTCAGCCCGATGTCGGCGAGGGCGGAGGCCTCGAAGGCGGCGACGTCGTCGACGATCGATCCCGCGGGGAGCCGGTGCCAGGCCTGGTCGAGCCATGCAGCGGCGAGGTACTCGCTGGTCGCGAAACCCTGGTTGAACGTCTCGGTCGCCCTCAGCCGCTCCACGATCATCGGATCCAGCGGTTCGTCGGTCTCGTGATGCCGGGCGTAGCCGTCGAGGACCTCGGGCCACAGGATCCACATCTCGTTGACCTGGCTGGGGAACTCCACGAAGTCGCGGAACACGTTGGTGCCCGCGAAATGCGGGTAGGTGACCGTCGCGAACAGCCCGTGCAGGGCGTGCCCGAACTCGTGGAACAGTGTGGTGACCTCGTCGAGCGTGAGCAGGGTCGGCTCCCCTTCGCCGGGCCGCGCGACGTTGAGGTTGTTGACCACGACCGGCGCCGTGCCGCGCAGGCGCGACTGGCTGACGATCGGGTTCATCCAGGCTCCGCCGCGCTTGGAGTCGCGGGTGTACAGGTCGAGCACGTACAGCCCGAGCGCGGCACCGCCCTCGTCGAAGACCTCGAACGTCCGGGCATCCGGGTGGTACGAGACGAGATCGTCGCGCTCGGCGAAGGTCACGCCGTACAGCCGGGTCGCCGCGGCGAAGACGCCGTCGCGCAGCACGCGCTCGGCTTCGAACCAGGGGCGCAGCGCCGCGGTGTCGATGTCGTAGCGTGCCTGGCGCACCTTCTCGGTGTAGTACGCCCAGTCGTGCGCCTCGAGTGGGAACGGCTCGGGCTCGGTCTCGTCGACGATCGCCTGCAGCGTCTCACGTTCGGACGCGGCGTTGCGCGCGGCGGGGGCGGCCAGCTGCCGCAGCATCTGTTCGACGGCCTCCGGTGTCTTCGCGGTCTCGTCGGCGGTGACGGCAGCGGCGTGCGAGGGGTAGCCGAGCAGCGCGGCGCGCTCGGCACGGAGGGCGGCGATCTCGGTGAGCACCGCGCCGTTGTCGTTCGCGTTGCCGCGCGAGCCCCGCGCCCGTGAGGCCGCCAGGATACGGCGCCGGCTCTCGCGCACGCGCAGCGATGCGAGATACGGATGCCCGGTGAACAGCGGCAGCGTGATCAGCCAGCCCTCCAGGCCCCGATCCGCGGCGGCGCGAGCGGCCGCGGACAGCTCGCCTTCGGCGAGGCCGTCGAGCTCGGCGGCATCCGTGAACTGCACCGCCAGGTCGTTGGTGTCGGTGAGCAGGTTTTTCTCGAAGGCCGTGCTCAGCGTCGACAGCCGCTGGTTGAGCGCGGTGAGCCGGGCCTTCGCGTCGTCGTCGAGCCCCGCGCCGGCGAGGGTCATCTCGCGGTGGCGCCGCTCGACGAGATAACGCTGCTCTGCATCCAGGGGAAGGTCGTCGAGCCTCTCGTGCAGCTGCGACACGCGCCAGTAGAGCGGTGCGTCCAGCGTGATCGCGTCCTCGTGCGCGGCCATCAGGGGAGCGAGCGTCTCCTCGATCCGTTGGATCTCCTCGGTGGCATCCGCGGAGCTCACGGTGTAGAAGGCGTGCGCGACGCGGTCGAGCAGCGCGCCCGAGCGCTCCAGCGCCTCGATCGTGTTCTCGAACGTCGGCATCGAACGCACCATCGTGATGCGTCTGAGCTCGGCGAGCTGCTCCGCGAAGGCGGCGTCGAAGGCGGGGAGGTAGTGCTCCGGCAGGATCGCGCCGTAGTCGGGCAGATCGTAGGGGAGTGTCGAGGGGACGAGGAGCGGATTGGCATCGTCGGTCATCCTTCGAGCCTACGCGGCAAATGTTGCAAAGAAATGCTTGCAAAGAAACACTTGCAAAGATATGCTTGCACCATGGGGAACGACGAAGGACGGATGCTCGACGCCGGTGCGCTCAAGGCGCTGGCGCATCCGCTGCGTGTGCGCATCTACGATCTGCTCAGCGAGCGCGGCCCCCAGACGGCGAGCACGCTGGCGAAGCTGATCGGCGAGACCTCGGGGGCGACCAGCTACCATCTGCGGGCCCTCGCCGCGCACGACCTCATCCGTGAGGTGCCCGGCCGCGGCACCGCCCGCGAGCGCTGGTGGGAGCGCCCGAAGGGGCGCATCACCCTGCCGGGGCCGGACGACACCATGTCGCCCGCGAACCGCGCGGCTGCGCAGATCGTCACCGCCGAGTTCTTCCGGCTGCGGCATCAGACCCTGATGGACTACCTGAACCGGCCGACGTCCGAGCAGCCGGCCGAATGGCGCGAGGCCGGCCTGGTGATGACCAGCATGCTCGACCTGACCCCGGCTCAGATGATCGAGCTGCGTCAGGAGCTGAGCGACCTCGTGGACGCCGCGGTGGAGCGCTACCGGGGCCAGGAAGGCGCTCCCGGCACCCGGCGCGTCTCGTTGCGCGCCGAGATCTTCGATCTTCAGACCACTCCTACGGAGGAGAAGGAATCATGACCGCTGCCACCTTGCACATCGCCGCACCGACCCGCACCGAGCGGACGCTGCTGAAGCTCGCCGACGGGATCACCGCGTACGTGGCACGCCGTCGTGAACGCCGCGTCGAGCGTCGTGAGATCGCCCTCGACCTGCTGCGCGAACAGCAGACCCGGAGAGCGGATCGCCGCGACGTCGACACCGCGCTCGCGCTGTACGGCCTTCCGCGGCGTTAGTCCGGGAGGTGCTCGTCCTGGAACGGACGGGAGACGACCTCGCCGGATGCCGTGAGCAGGACCTCCCACCCGGCATCCAGCTCGGCGATCGGACGGCCCTCCAGCCAGGTGAGCGTCCAGTGGCCGCCCCGTCCCTGCGCCTCGACCTCGGCGATGCCCGGGCGCAGGGCGGCGGGGACCGACGCCGGCGGCTCGGCTCCGGCGGCCCAGCGGGTGCCCAGCTGCATCATGCCTCCACCGGAGCGAGCTCGATCGCGGTGACGGCGAGCTCCTCGCCCTCCGCGAACGACAGCTCCGCGATCCTGCCGACCGCACGGAGGTCGTCGGCCGCGGCACGCAGCGCATCGAGCTGGGAGGCCGGCGCGGCGATGCTCGCCGAGGCCACCGGAGTCTTCTGCGAGGCCTTCGCCTCCGTCTTGGCCCGGCGGATGCCGATCAGCGCGCTGCTCGCGGCATCCAGCACCGCCGCATCGCCCTCGATGCCGAGCGGCTCCGGCCACACGGCGGTGTGGATCGAACCCTCCTCGAACCAGGACCACGCCTCCTCGGTCGCGAACGACACGATCGGCGCGAGCAGCCGCAACAGGGACGACAGGGCCAGGCGCAGCGCGAGGGCCGCGGAGGCCTGCCCGACATCGGTCTGATCGTAGGCGCGCTCCTTGACCAGCTCCAGGTAGTCGTCGCAGAACGTCCAGAAGAACGCCTCGGTGACCTCCAGCGCCTTGGCCTGGTCGTACTGCTCGTACGCCGTGGTGGCGGCGCGCACCACCCCGTCGAGAGCGGTCAGCATCGAGGCGTCCAGCGCGTGCGTGATCGAGGCTCCCTCGGGAACCGGGAACGACAGCACGAACTTCGCCGCGTTGAGGATCTTGATGGCCAGGCGACGTCCGATCTTCACCTGCGTCGGGTTCTGCGGATCGAACGCGGCGTCCATGCCGAGCCGGCTCGACGCCGACCAGTAGCGCACCGCGTCTGAGCCGTGCTTGTCCAGGATGTCGGCGGGGGTGACGACGTTGCCCTTCGACTTCGACATCTTCTTGCGGTCGGGGTCGACGATGAAACCGCTGATCGCGGCATTGCTCCACGGCGAGCGCTGATCCTCCAGCGTCGAGCGCAGCATGGTCGAGAACAGCCAGGTGCGGATGATGTCCTGTCCCTGTGGGCGCAGATCGAACGGCGCCACCAGGCCCCACAGCTCCTCATCACGCTGCCAGCCACCGGCCAGCTGCGGAGTGAGCGACGAGGTCGCCCAGGTGTCGAAGATGTCCTTCTCGGCGTCGAAGCCTCCGGGCACCCCGCGCTGCTCCTCGGCGTATCCGGCGGGGACGTCCGTGGTCGGGTCGATCGGCAGGCTGTCGTGCGCCGGGGTGAGCACGCGGTCGTAGTCCCGCTCGCCGTTCTCATCGAGCGCGTACCAGACCGGGATCGGGACGCCGAAGAAGCGCTGGCGCGAGATCAGCCAGTCGCCGGTGAGCCCGCCGACCCAGTTCTCGTAGCGCACCCGCATGAAATCGGGATGCCAGGTGAGCTCGCGTCCGTTCGCGAGCAGCTGTTCGCGCAGCTCGGCGTCCCGGGCGCCGTTGCGCAGGTACCACTGCCGGGTCGACACGATCTCGAGGGGCCGGTCGCCCTTCTCGAAGAACTTCACCGCGTGGCTGAAGGGCTTGCCCACTTCGAGCAGCGCGCCCGACTCGCCGAGCAGCTCGACGAGGCGCTTGCGCGCGCTGAACACCGTGAGACCGGCGAGCTCGGCGTAGGCGGCCTTCCCGGCCTCCGACACGATCGCCTCGGGGGCGTCGGCGAGCACCCGGCCGTCCATGCCGAGGATCGTGCGGTTCGGCAGATCGAGCTCGCGCCACCAGACGATGTCGGTCACGTCGCCGAAGGTGCAGATCATCGCGATGCCGGAGCCCTTGTCGGGCTGCGCGAGGTGGTGCGCGAGCACCGGCACCTCGACGTCGAAGATCGGCGTGCGCACCGTGCTGCCGAAGTGCGGCTGGTAGCGCTCGTCGTCGGGGTGGGCCACCAGTGCCACACAGGCGGGAAGCAGCTCGGGGCGGGTGGTCTCGATCTGGATGTCGCCCGAGCCGTCGCTCTTCGCGAACGCGACGCGGTGGTACGCGGCCTGCTGCTCGCGGTCCTCCAGCTCGGCCTGCGCGATCGCGGAGCGGAAGTCGATGTCCCACAGCGTCGGTGCGAGGGACTGATAGGCCTCGCCGCGATCCAGCCCGCGGAGGAAGGCGAGCTGGCTCTGTCGGATCGTCTCATCCGAGATCGTGCGGTAGGTCTGCGTCCAGTCGACGCTGAGGCCGAGCTGACGGAACAGCGCCTCGAAGTGCTTCTCGTCCTCGATGGTCAGCTTCTCGCACAGCTCGATGAAGTTGCGGCGGCTGATCGGCTGCTGGTCGGCGGCGCGGGAGGACTTGTTGTCCCCGCCTTCGAACGGAGGCGTGAACTCGGGATCGTACGGCAGCGAGGGGTCGCAGCGCACGCCATAGTAGTTCTGCACGCGGCGCTCGGTGGGCAGCCCGTTGTCGTCCCAGCCCATCGGGTAGAACACCCTCTTGCCGCGCATCCGCTCGAACCGTGCCTTGATGTCGGTGTGCGTGTACGAGAAGACGTGGCCGATGTGCAGCGAGCCGGACGCGGTGGGCGGGGGCGTGTCGATCGAGTACACCCCGGAGCGGCCGATCTCGGCGGCGCGCACGCGGTCGAACAGGTAGGTGCCCTGCGCGGCCCAGGCCTCACCCCACTTCGCCTCGAGGCCTTCCAGAGCGGGCTTGTCAGGGATGGCGGGCATGGAGGTCTCCTCGAGCGATGTATGCGGCACCGTGTGAGCGTGCCTGAGTGTGGGGTGTTCGGCCAGTCTACCGGGAGCCTCAGGCCTGCACGTCGATGCCGGCGGCCGCGGCGAACGCGGGTGCCAGCTGCTCGACCTGGTGCGGGCTCAGGGTCGTGCCGCGCAGGGAGAGCACGTCGAGGTAGGCGACGGCGTGCAGGCCACGCAGATCGACGTCCTTGGCGCTGAGCCCGCGGGAGTCGACCTCGTCGGCCTGGCAGTCATCGAAGCGGAGGCGGCTGAGCGTCGCGTGCGGCAGGTCGAGGGCGCGCAGCGTACTTCCGACGACGAGGATGTCCTCGCCGCGGGCCGCGCCCAGCGACAGATAGTCGATGCGCGCACCGCGGATCTCCAGTTCGGCGATCCGGGCGGACGAGAGGTCGAGGGCGCCGATGCGGCCGCCGTCGATGCTCAGGCGTCGGACGGAGGCGTCCCGCATCGTGAGGACGGGGGTGCGGAGGTCTGTGAAGCGGACGTCGATCAGCATCGCCCCGGTGAGGTCGATGCGATCGGCCGTGCCCGTGAGCAGGCACTGCTCGAGGCTGGCATGGGCGAGGTCGGTCTCTCCGGAGCACGCGATCGCGGCGGCGAGCAGGTCGGCGCGGCGGGAGGGGGCTGCGGGGGAGAGCGCATCGGGCAGGTCGGGTGCGGAGACGCGCGGGGCGCGGATGGCGGTCATCCGGCGAGGATACGGGATGCGTCCGACATCGGCGGATGCTATGTTACTAGCATGCAAGCAAGCGAGACGGTGCCGGTGGAGGCTCCGGCGAAAGAGGGCAAGGTGCAGTTCAACGTGTACCTGCCGCCCGAGCTGGTCCGAGCGGTCAAGCACCGTGCGATCGACGACGGGAAGAGCCTGTCCGCCCTGGTCGAGGCCGCACTGCGCGCCTATGTGGAGGAGAGATGATCACCACCGTCCAGCAGATCGTCTACACGAATGCGCCGGAGCACTGGCATGCGCTCGCTGCGGCCTTCGGGCTCGTCGCGCCGTACCCGCCCTCGCCGGAGTGGGCCGAGTTCATCGGCGACGGGGTGCTGGCGGTGCACCGTGCGACCCCCGGGCATCCGGCGGGTCGGGTGGACGTCAACCTGCTGGTCGACGATCTGGACGCCGCGGAACGGGCGCTCAGGGGACATGACGTGGTGCGCAGCGTGATGGAGGGCGTGGGAGAGATGCTCACCGTCACCGCCGGGCTGACGTTCGGAGTGTTCCCGGGAGCGGAGCAGACCGGGGGAGAGCTGGTCGTGCAGCCGATCTGGTTCCACGACGACATCGCAGGTGCGCGCGAGGCGCTCGAGGCCCTGGGCCTGCGCGTGGGCATCGCGTCCGATGACGGCGGCTGGATCGAGCTGCGCGCCGCCGGCGGCGGCTCGGTCGGCGTGCACGCCGCATCCGGACGTGCCGAGGGCGATGGCGCCGGCTGGGGGCTGTCCTTCCTGTACAGCGGCGACCTCGACGCGCTCGCCGCCCGGTTGCGGGATGCCGACGTCGCCGCATCCGTCGTCGATGAGTCCTACGGCCGCACCATTCGCCTGCCCGACCCTGACGGCGGCGCCGACATCTGGATCAACGGCCCCCAGACCGACCTCTACGGCTACCACGGTGCCTCCTGAGCTCGTGCGCGGCAACAGCCGCCTGGCGCGGGAGGAGGAGAAGCCGGATAGAATGGCCTGACCAGCTTTGATCCGGACATCACCGGGGAGCTTCCGGAAGAACGGCCGCGAGGCCCAGTAGAACCGGACGGGGCAGGCCCGTCATCGCCGCAGTGAGAGTGGTCGCGCCGAGAGGCGCGGC
>JBASAE010000360.1:0-2677 GCA_049654285.1 Microbacterium sp. | reverse complement strand
CTCTATCGCTGTCTGGCCTGCCGGGAGCCGTTCGAGCATGTGAAGGAGATCTGAGATGGTCGCCGGCACCCGCGCGCCGTTCCATGCGCTCACCGTCGCCGCGGTCGACGCGCTCACCGACGACTCCGCCGCGGTGACCTTCGCGGTGCCCGAGGGGCTGCGCGAGCAGTACGCGTTCGCCGCGGGGCAGTCGCTCACCCTGCGGCGGATGATCGACGGCGTCGAGCATCGTCGCACCTACTCGATCTGCTCACCGGCCGGCAGCGCGCCGCGGATCGGGGTGCGGGTGATCCCCGACGGCCTGTTCTCGCCCTGGCTCGCACACCAGGTGCGTCCGGGCGACGCCGTCGAGGTGCAGCCCCCGGCGGGGAACTTCCGCGCGGACGCCGCCTCGGGCGGCCGACACCTCTGCATCGCCGCCGGATCGGGCATCACGCCGATGCTGTCGATCGCCGCGACCGTGCTCGGGAACCCGGCGTCCGAGGTGACCCTGATCTACGGGAACCGAACGAGCACCTCGGTGATGTTCGCCGAGGAGCTCGCCGACCTGAAGGACGCGCACACCGGCCGGCTCGACCTCGTGCACGTGCTCTCGCGGGAGCCGCGCGACGTCGACCTCTTCTCCGGGCGGCTGGACGCCGAGCGGCTGCGCCGCCTGCTCCCGGTGCTCGTGCCGGCGTCCGAGCAGGACCACATCTGGCTGTGCGGGCCCTTCGGCATGCTCACCGACGCCCGGACGGTGCTCGACGAGCTGGGCGTGCCGCGCAGCCGCGTGCACGTCGAGCTGTTCTACGTCGACGGTCCGCCACCTGAGCTGCGGCACCCGGACGCCGTCGTCGAGGGGGAGACCAGCGCGGTGACGGTCGTGATCGACGGACGACACAGCACGACCGCGATGCCGCGGAACGCGACAATCCTCGATTCCGCGCAGCGCACGCGCACCGATCTGCCGTTCGCCTGCAAGGGCGGGGTGTGCGGCACGTGCCGGGCGAAGCTCTGCGCGGGCGAGGTCGACATGGTGCGCAACTACGCCCTGGAGCCGGCGGAGCTCGAGGCCTCGTTCATCCTCACCTGCCAGTCGTTCCCCGTGAGTGCCGAGGTCACAGTCGACTATGACGGATGAGGAGGGGCCATGATCCCGAATGCACGGAGGCGGGGATGACGCCGCAGACGATGACGCCGCAGGAGCTCGCGCGTGCGTGCGCCGACCGGATGTGGGCCGAGGACACCGCCAGCCGCGGACTCGGCATGACGCTGGACGGGGTCGGACCGGGGACGGCAATCCTCTCGATGACCGTGCGCGCCGACATGGTCAACGGGCACGGCCTGTGCCACGGCGGGCTCATCGCGGCGCTCGCCGACAGCGCCTTCGCCTTCGCCTGCAACAGCCGGGGCACGGTCACCGTCGCCGCGGGCTTCGGGATCGACCTCCTCGAGCCGGCCCGGATCGGCGACCGGCTGGTCGCCGAGGGGCGTGAGGTGGCACTGCGCGGCCGCTCGGGGGTCTACGACGTGACCGTGCGGTGCGGGGAGAAGGTCGTCGCCGAGTTCCGAGGCCGTAGCCGTGCGCTCGGCAGACCCGTGCTGGAGGGATCATGACCACGCAATCGCCTGCGCCGACCGGACGGCCCGTACCGACGGAGCCGCCTGTGCTGCTCGAGCGCGACGGCGCGGTCGCGGTCGTCACCCTGAACCGGCCCGATCGGCGCAACGCGCTGACCGCCGAGGTGAAGGAGGCGCTGCTCGCCGCCGTCGAGGAGGTCGGCGCCGACGACGGGGTGCGCGCCGTTGTCCTGACCGCGAACGGTCCGGCGTTCTCGGTCGGCCAGGATCTCGCCGAGCACGCCCGCGCCCTCGCGGACGGTGCGGACCTCGCCTTCTCGACCGTACGCGCGCATTACTCGCCCATCGTCCGCGGGCTGATGACGATGCCGAAGCCCGTGGTCGCCGCGGTGGCCGGTGCGTGCGTGGGGGCGGGGCTCGGGTTCGCCCTCGCGTGCGACCATCGGGTGTTCGGCCCGGGTGCGAGGCTCGGCACGGCCTTCAGCGGCATCGCGCTGACCTTCGACTCGGGGCTGTCGTACAGCCTGCCGCGAGCGGTGGGCGCTGCGCGAGCGCGGGAGCTGATCCTGTTCTCGCGCATCCTGGATCCGGCCGAGGCGATCGCGTGGGGGATCGCCGGCGAGATCTCCGAGGATCCGGCGGCGCGGGCGGCCGAGCTCGCCGGCGCTCTCGCACAGGGGCCGACCACGGCGTTCGCGCAGAGCAAGCGGATGCTCCTGGACCTGGACGCGCTGGACGCCGCGCTCGCGGCGGAGGCTGCGGGGCAGACCGCGTGCGGGGCGACCGAGGATCACCGCGGTGCCGTCGAGGCGTTCCTCGCTCGCCGGTCGCCGACGTTCTCCGGTCGTTGACGTCCGGTCGCTGACATCCCGGCGTTGTCGCCATGTGCCTCCCGGTGGACGGGGTCAGCGCGGGCGCAGCCCGTCGATCGCGACGACGAGCACGTCCTCCGCGAGCTGTTCCGGGTCGATCGCGCCGTCGGGGCGGTACCACTCGACGATCGAGTTGATCATGCCGAAGATGAGGCGGGTGGCGGTGCCGGCGTCGACGTCGGTGCGCAGCAGGCCCTCGTGCTGCGCCTCGCGGACCAGCGCGGCGACCCGCTGGTCGAAGG
>JBASAE010000359.1:0-6548 GCA_049654285.1 Microbacterium sp. | reverse complement strand
GTGTGGGGCACGCGTCCGGCCTCCGAACGCTCCGCCGTGCTGCTGCGCGCCGCCGCCGCGCTAGAGGCCCGCCGCGCCGAGCTCATCGAAGTGGCCGCGACCGAGACCGGCAAGGTGTTCTCCGAGGGCGATGTCGAGGTGAGCGAGGCCGTCGACTTCGCCCGCTACTACGCCGCGACCGCCCGCGAGCTGGATGCCGTGGCGGGCGCGGTCTTCGTGCCGTCCCGCGTCACCGTGGTCGCGCCGCCCTGGAACTTCCCGATCTCGATCCCGTCCGGCGGAGTGCTCGCCGCGCTCGCCGCGGGATCGGGCGTCGTCCTCAAGCCGGCGCCGCAGGCGCGTCGGTGCGCCGCGGTCATCGCCGAGGCGCTCTGGCAGGCGGGCATCCCGCGTGAGGTCCTCGCGCTCGTGGACGTCGAGGAGGGCGAGCTCGGCCGGCGGCTCATCGCGCATCCCGACGTCGACCGCGTGATCCTCACCGGGTCATGGGACACGGCGGCGCTGTTCCGGTCCTGGCGCCCCCGGCTGCCGCTGCTGGCCGAGACCAGCGGCAAGAACGCGATGATCATCGCCCCCACTGCCGATCTCGACCTCGCCGTGGCCGATCTCGTGCACAGCGCCTTCGGGCACGCCGGCCAGAAGTGCTCGGCGGCGTCGCTGGCGATCCTCGTCGGCCCGGTGGGCCGCTCGAAGCGGTTCGCCAGACAGCTGGTGGATGCCACGAGGTCGCTGCGTGTCGCGTGGCCCGAGGATCCGCGGGCCGAGGTGGGCCCGGTGGTCGAACGACCGCAGGGCAAGCTCGCCTGGGCGCTCACGGAGCTGGAGGGCGACGAGAAGTGGCTCGTCGAGCCGCAGCCGGCCGACGATTCGGGGCGGTTGTGGTCACCGGGCATCCGGGTCGGCGTGGAGTCCGGGTCTCGCACGCATCTCGAGGAGTTCTTCGGGCCGGTGCTCGGCGTCATGCACGCGCCGACCCTCGCCGCCGCGATCGATCTGCAGAACGCGGTCGCCTACGGCCTCACCGCGGGGCTGCACACCCAGAGTCCCGACGACCTCGCGCTGTGGCTCGAGCGGGTTCAGGCCGGCAACCTGTACGTCAACCGCGGGATCACCGGCGCGATCGTGCAGCGGCAGCCGTTCGGCGGATGGAAGCGCTCGTCGGTGGGGCCCGGTGCGAAGGCGGGCGGCCCGAACTATCTGATCGGCCTCGGGATATGGCGCTCGCGACCGCGAGGGAAGGCGTCGAGCACGCTGCATCTGCGCGGGCTGGACAGCCGCATCTCCGCGGTCATCGAGGCCGCTCAGCCGTCGCTCGACTACGAGCGGTTCGAATGGCTGCGGCAGGCCGCTCTCTCGGACGCCGTCGCCTGGGACCGTGAGTTCGGCCGGGTGAGGGACGTCTCGAAGCTGGGGGTGGAGCGCAACCTGTTCCGGTACCGTCCCGTTCCGGTGGTCCTGCGGGCGGTCGCGGACGCCGGGCTGCACGAGGTGCTGCGGGTGGTCGTCGCGGGAGTGCGCGCAGGATCCCCCTTCGTGCTGTCGGTGCCCGAGGGGCTCCCCGCCGGCGTCCGCCGCGCGCTCGGCGAGCTGGACGTGCGGATCGCGGTGGAGAGCGATGCGGAGTGGATCGAACGGGTCGTGGGGATGCCGGATGCCGCGGCATCCGCGTCGTCCTCCGTCGTCCTGGCTCCGCCCCAGCCCGACCTCGAGCCGCACCCGCCGGCCGGGCGCGTGCGGCTGATCGGGGGGCGAGACGGCGTGGCGGCACTGCACCGTGCGCTCGCCGAGGCGGTCGCGGGCGATCCCGATCTCGCGGTGTACGACGGCGAGGTGACCTCGGCGGGTCGCATCGAGCTGCTGCCGTTCGTGCACGAGCAGGCGATCTCGATCACCGCGCACCGTTTCGGGAACCCGGACCACGCCTTCGACGGAGTGATCTGACCGTAGCCGCGATGTCAAAGATTCTTGACATCGATCGCGTACGTCAGGGCCTCGCCTGGTGGTCAAGCCGGGTGCCAACAGCATCCGTGCGCATCGTGAGGCCGGCGGGATCACCCAGGCCGAGCTCGCCCGTCGCATCGGCGTGACACGGCAGACGCTGCTCGCGATCGAGGGGGGCAAGTACTCGCCGACCCTCGAGCTGGCCTTCCAGATCGCGCGGGAGTTCGGGGTGCCGCTGGACGAGGTCTTCGCGTACCCCGATGCATGAGGGCGCAGGTCATGATGCTCCTGTGCATGTCGGCGTTACCCTGTGTGCATGGTCATTCTGGAGAAGCGGTCGCGCTGGCGGAGATCCGTGAGATGGAGCCGCTGTCCATCGTGCTGAACGTCGATCACGAGATCCTGGAGCGGTCCATGGACCTGATCTATGCCACGGGCATCCGTGGCCGCGACTCCGTGCACGCGGCGACGGCCCTCGCCGACGGCATCGAGACGATCGCCTCGTCGGACCCGGCGTTCGACGGGATCCCTGGGCTGAAGCGGGTCGATCCCCTTGCGGCCTGACGGCAGGCCCCCGACGGGCGGATCGGGCCCGCGGCGGGTGACCGAGAGCATCGAGCAGCTCGTGGCGCGCGCCCGTCAGCTGGCGGACGCGCCGGGTCGCCGCATCCTCGGCATCGCCGGCGCGCCCGGCGCGGGGAAGTCGACCCTGTCTGCCGCGCTCAGGGAGGCGCTCGGTGACCAGGCGGTGCTCGTCGGGATGGACGGCTTCCACCTCGCAGACGAGGAGCTGGTCCGCCTGGGGCGTCGTGAGCGCAAAGGCGCGCCCGACACCTTCGACGTCGGCGGATACGTGAGCCTGCTCGACCGGCTTCGTTCGCAGTCCGACGGCGTGGTGTACGCGCCGCGCTTCGCGCGTGAGCTCGAGACCTCGATCGGCGGGGCGGTGGCGGTGCATGCGCGCACGCCGCTGGTCATCACGGAGGGCAACTATCTGCTGCGGGACCGCGACGGCTGGCAGGATGTCGCCGCTCGGCTGGACGAGTGCTGGTACCTGGACCTGGCCACCGAGGTCCGCGCCGCCCGCCTGGTCCGGCGCCGCGTCTCGCACGGAGAGGACGAGGCCGCGGCGACCGCCTGGGTGTACGGCGTCGACGAGGTCAACACCGATGCGGTGCTGCGTACGCGCGACCGAGCGAATCTGATCGTCACGCTGACGGGGTGACGCGCTCAGCGGGTTCCTGGCATCCGTGGCATCCATCGTGCAAAAATAAGAGTGGCGTGCCTGAGTCGCATCTTCCCCGCGTCCGAGGACGGGAGTGGGTTGAAGGACCGCCGGGCCTGTGGACAGCGTCCGCCGCAACTCATCCCTGAGGAGCAACCATGTCGACGCCCGACACCGCCACCCTGACCGACCAGGCGACCCCGGTCCGCACCGCGCATCACCGCCGTTACCTGATGTGCAGCCCGAAGCACTTCACGGTCAGCTACACCATCAACCCCTGGATGGAGCCGGCCAAGCCGACCGACACCGCCAAGGCCGTCGCGCAGTGGCAGAAGCTGTACGACCTGTACCTCGAGCTCGGTCACGAGGTCGAGCTCATCGAGCCGCTCGCCGGCTACCCCGACATGGTCTACACCGCGAACGGCGGCTTCGTGATCGGCGGTCGCGCCTATGTGCCGAAGTTCCGTTTCGAGGAGCGTGCCGGGGAGGCGCCCGCGTTCGCCGACTGGTTCCGCGCCAACGGCTTCGACACCGTCGAGCCCGAGGAGGTCAACGAGGGCGAGGGCGACTTCCTGCTGGCCGGTGACGTGATCCTGGCCGGGACCGGCTTCCGCTCCACCGGCGACAGCCACCGCGAGGTGGGCGAGGTGTTCGGCCGCGAGGTGGTCTCGTTGAACCTCGTCGACCCGCGCTTCTACCACCTCGACACCGCGATCGCCGTGCTCGACCCGGTGGTCGCACCGGGGGAGCAGGCCATGATCGCCTACCTGCCGCACGCCTTCGACGAGGCGTCCCAGCGCGTCCTCGCCGAGCGCTTCCCCGACGCGATCCTCGTCTCGGACGAGGACGGCGCCGTGTTCGGCCTGAACTCGGCCAGCGACGGGTACAACGTCGTCATCTCGCCGCGCGCCAAGGGCTTCGAGAAGCAGCTCCGCGAACGCGGCTACAACCCCATCACCGTCGACCTGTCCGAGCTGCTGCTCGGCGGCGGCGGCATCAAGTGCTGCACGCTCGAACTGCGGGGTGCCTGACATGGGCGCCACGGTGGCCGTGCTCGAACCGCACGTCGCGGAGAACTACCACCCGCTGCCGGTCACGATCGCGCGGGCCGAGGGAGCGTGGGTGACGGACGCCGAGGGCAGGCGCTACCTCGACCTGCTCGCCGCCTACTCGGCGGTGAACTTCGGCCACCGGCATCCGGCGATCGTCGCCGCGCTCACCGAGCAGCTGGGCCGCGTGACCCTCACCAGCCGTGCGTTCGTGAACGACCGGCTGGAGCCGTTCGCCGAGGCGCTTGCGCGGCTGTGCGGCAAGGAGCTCGTGCTGCCGATGAACACCGGTGCCGAGGCCGTCGAGACCGGCATCAAGGTCGCGCGCGCCTGGGGGTACCGCGTGAAGGGCGTGCGGCCGGACGCCGCGCGGATCATCGTCGCGCACGGCAACTTCCACGGCCGCACCACGACGATCGTCGGGTTCAGCGACGACGACTCGGCGCGCGCCGGGTTCGGGCCGTTCACCCCCGGGTTCGACCCGGTGCCGTTCGGCGACGCGGACGCCATCGCCGCCGCGATCACGGAAGACACGGTGGCCGTGCTGGTCGAGCCGATCCAGGGTGAGGCGGGCGTCATCATCCCGCCGGAGGGCTATCTGCGCCGCATCCGGGAGATCTGCGACGAGCGGGACGTGCTGTTCATCGCCGACGAGATCCAGGCGGGTCTCGGCCGGGTCGGGACGACCTTCGCGTGCGACCGGGAGGGCGTCGTGCCCGACCTGTACCTGCTCGGCAAGGCGCTGGGCGGCGGCATCCTGCCGGTGTCGGCCGTCGTCGGGAACCGTGACGTGCTGGGCGTCATCCGCCCCGGCGAGCACGGCTCGACCTTCGGCGGCAACCCGCTGGCGGCGGCGGTCGGCCTGCGCGTGGTCGAGATGCTCGAGTCGGGGGAGTTCCAGGAGCGCGCCCGCGCGCTCGGCGAGCACCTGTCGGCCGCGCTGCAGCCGCTGATCGGCCACGGCGTCACCGCGGTGCGCATCGCCGGTCTCTGGGCCGGCGTCGACATCGACCCCGCGCTCGGCACCGGCCGCGAGGTCGCCGAGATGCTCATGGAGCGCGGTGTGCTCGTCAAGGACACCCACGGTCAGACCATCCGCATCGCCCCGCCGCTGGTCGTGCGCGCGACCGAGCTGGACTGGGCCGTCGAGCAGCTCCGCGTGGTGCTGGCGGACTGACCGTCGGATCCGCCTCGAGGGGTCGCGTGTGCAGGGGATTCCCGTGTGGTTCCCCGCACATGCGCCCCGTCGGATCGCGGATCAGCGCTCTGCGATCAGGCCGAGGTCCGTGAAGGCGTTCCAGACGCCGGCATCCAGCACGTCGGTGGTGACGGAGTCCGCGAGGTCCTTGAGCTCGGCGTGCGCGTTCCCCATCGCGACCGCATGGCCGACGACCTCGAACATCTCGACGTCGTTCCAGCTGTCGCCGATGCCGACGGCATCCGCGGCATCCATCCCGAGATGCGCGAGCAGGAGCTCGATCGCCGAGCCCTTCGTCGTCCCGGCCATGCAGATCTCGCCGTCCGACCTCCCCGCCAGCGGGATGCTGCCGCGCACGACGTGGAAGTCGGGTCCCAACACCTCGACGGCGCGCTCGAACGTGTCCTCGGCCTGCGAGAACCACACCGCCTTCGCGACGTCCTCGATTGCTGTCCCGTCGATGTCGCGGGACAGGCTCAGGTCGACCGGGGCGTCGGACGGGTCGTCCAGCGTCTGACGGAAGAACTCCTCGAGCAGGACCCGCATCCCGGTGCTGAAGTAGATCTCGTCGTCGGTCTGCAGGCTGTAGTGCACGTCCTCCGCGGCGAAGAAGTCCTGCATCCGTCGCACCGCGTGATCGGGCATCGGGCGCCGGATGACCTGCTCGCCGCGGCTGGTGCCGAACGCGCCGCTGTTCGTGATCGCCCCGTCGAGCTCGGCCTCGCGCAGCCGCGGGTGGATGTCGGACGCCGCCCGTCCGGTGCAGAGGTAGACGAGGTGCCCGGCGGACCGGGCCGATGCGATCGCATGCAGGGTGGAGTCGTCGATCGCGTTGCCCGGGCCGACGATCGTGCCGTCGACGTCAAGGAACACGATGCGGCGAGGGGAGTGAGTCATCCTGCCAGCCTAGACAGGCCGGCCCCGCGCCGTTCGAAGTGCTCAATTTGCTGTGGTTTCGGCGTCTGAGCGGCAAATCACGCACTTCGAACCGGGGGTGGGCGGCGGGTCTGCTCCCACTCCGCGACGAGCTCGGGCATCCGGCGGGCCATGAAACGGTAGAAGTCACTCATCTCGGCGGTGCGCTCGCGGGCCGGATGCTCGTCCGCGTGCGCGGCTCCGACCCGGTCGACCAGAG
>JBASAE010000358.1:0-6571 GCA_049654285.1 Microbacterium sp. | reverse complement strand
TCGCTCCCGTGACACCGAGCACGAGCGGGAGCAGGACCAGGGCGAGGCGGCTCGAGACATCCTTCGCCTCTGCCGCGACGATCATGCAGCGGGTGCAGTCCTGCAGGTGCTGCTCGAGCTTCTTGCCGTCACGGGTGCCGAGGTTGCCTCGCGAGTACGCGCCGAGCCGGTCGATGGTCCACTGACAGTCGGATCCCAGGGGCGCGCTGCGCAGATGGGCCTGGACCCAGGCCTCGCGCAGGCCTTCACGGGCGCGGAAGGCGAGCTGGGAGACGGCGCCGGCCGACATCCCCAGCAGCGGAGCGACGGCCGCGGGCTTCATCTGCTCGATCTCGGTGTACCAGAGCACCTCCTGCCAGCGCGAGGGAAGGCTGCGGAAGGCCTGCGCGGTCAGGCCGCGGTCGAGGGCGTCGTCCGTCGCGCCCTCGGTGGTGGCGGGGTCGGCGACGGCGTCCAGCTCGTCGATCGGGCTCTCGCGCCGTGAGCGACCCCACGCGGCCGCCGTGTTGCGGATGCTCGTGAACAGATACGCGCGGAACGAGCCGTTCGGGCCGCCGCCCTTGAGGATCGCCTGGTAGATGCGCGTGTACGACTCCTGCACGAGGTCGTCGGGGTCGATCGACGAGGTGACCGACCGGGCGACCACGATGCCCGACGGGTAGTGGCGTCGCCAGAGTTCGCCGAACGCCTCCGCATCACCCGAGCGGGTACGGAGGACGAGGTCGGCGTCGGCGATCGCGTCGTCGACGATGTCATCGTTCGCTGTGTTGTCGTCTTGCAAAAGTCATTCCCCCGTTGTGGAGGCCTCGGGAGTGCTCCGGGCCGATGAGGCTCTCCATGAGAAGAGACGCGTGAACAGGCCATTCATCACGCGTCACCCCCCTTCTCTCCTGAATCGCCCTCCGGTGCCAGCCCCGGAGGGAACTCAGAGAGAGTACGGGGGGCTCCCCCAGGAGGGGCCCGGGAACCCGTCGAAAAAAACTTTCCGGAACCACGTAATGAATCCGCCCATGCCCCGTCTCATCTAGTGAGCATGTCGAAAGTGCCACCGGGGGGCGGCGCGGACGGCACCGATGCAGATGATGCGTCGGCAATCGGTGGGCTCGAGTTCCTCGGGGGAGGAGTCCTCGAGCCCACCAGCTCGATGGGGGAGGGATTGAGCCCGCCGCTGCTGGGGAGCGGCGGCGGGCTCCCCGGTCCCGCTGCAGGGGAACGGTCCCGGTGCACGTTCGAGATCTGGCTCGTGCAGGGCGCTCTCAGCGCGCGGTACGTGCGCCCGTCCAGACCCGGATCACGTTCAGGTCGGCGTCCAGCAGCACGGCGTCACCGAGCATGCCCGGCCGCAGCGCGCCGAGCTCATCGTCGAAACCGATCGCCGATGCGGGGGTCGCGGTGAGCGCCCGCACCGCCTCGGTGATCGGCACGCCGGCCGCGACCGTGTTGCGCAGCGCGGCGTCCAACGTCAGGGTCGAACCCGCGATCGATCCCGAGTCCACCCGGGCGACCCCGTCGCGGACCGTGACCCGCAGCCCACCCAGCAGGTAGTCGCCGTCGTCGGACCCCGCCGCCGCCATCGAGTCGGTGATCAGCGCGACCCGTCCCGGAGCCTCGTCGAACAGCAGCTTCGTGATGTGCGGATGCAGGTGGATGTTGTCGACGATGCCCTCCAGCGTCATCCGGGGGTCGGCCGCCGCGGTCAGCACCGGCCCGGGAGCGCGGTGGTGGATCGGATGCATCGCGTTGAAGGCGTGGGTGAGGATGGTCGCCCCCGCCTCGATCGCGGCGCGCACGGTGTCGTCGTCGGCGTCCATGTGGCCGATCGCCGCCACCACGCCGTTCGCGACGGCCTGGCGCACGGCGTCCAGTCCGCCGGGCAGCTCGGGTGCCAGCGTGATCTGTCGCACGGTGCCCCGCCCGGCATCCAGCAACCGCTGCACGTCCGCCTCGGTCGGGTTCCGCAGCAGCGCCGGGTCGTGTGCGCCCTTGTGGCCGGGGTCGAGGAACGGACCCTCCAGATGGCTGCCGAGGATGTCGACGTCGGTGTCGCGCAGGTCGGCGATCTCGGAGACCCGAGCGGCCAGATCGTCCAGCGAGCCCGTCACGAGCGAGACCACCGCGCGGGTGGAGCCGTGCGCGCGGTGCATGGCGCGGGCGGTGCGGATCGCCTCTGCGCCGTCGTCGAAGGCCGCGCCTGCGCCGCCGTGCCCGTGGATGTCGATGAACCCGGGGGTCAGCAGGGCGCCGGGGCCGGCGAGCCCCGTGGCATCCACGATCTCGACGTCCTGCGTCGCCGCCGCGTCATCCGCCCACCCGGACCCGGTGCCCGTCGCCGCGACCCGGACGTCTGCGATCCGCACCCAGGCGTCCTCGGTGACCGTGCCGTCGTGCACCAGGCGGGCGGAATGGATGACGACCGAGCCGGGCTGAGATGCGACGGCGCCGGGCTGCGACGATGCGGTGGTCATGCGATCTCCTCTGCGATCTCCTCCGCCGGCGGAACGGCGATACCCGAAGCCTGCCACGCGGGGACCAGCGCCGCGACTCTGGCTCGGAACGACTCCCAGGTGCGCTCCGGGTCGGTCTGCGCCGACCACGCGATCTCGGCCTGCGCGGCCACGCGGGGGAAGACGAGCGCGTCGGCCTCGGCGAGCGTCGTCACGGTCTCCGTCCACAGCGGGGCCTCCACGCCGAGGATCGCCTCGGCGGGCAGTCCGGGCATGATCGCGGTCGGCTCCCAGTCGTAGGACTGCGGGAACGGCACGAGGCCCGCCCAGACCAGGCCGAGGGGGAAGTCGGCGCGCGGCTTCATGTCGAGGTAGGCGCGATCCGAGGGCGACAGGATCAGCGATCCGCCCCGGGCGACGAAGCGCGCCGCCTCCTCGGCATGGTCGCCCTGGGGGTGCACGCTTCCCCAGTACTGCCCGATCGTGCCCTCCGCGATATCGGCGACCGCACCGGCCTCGTGCCAGGCGATCGGGGTCTTCCCGGTGTCCGCGGCGATGCGGCTGACCCGCTCGACGAACGTCGCGAAGTCGGCGGACGGGGTGCCGAGGCACTCGTCCCCGCCGATGTGCAGGTACGGCCCTGGCGTGAGCTCGGCCACCTCGTCCAGCACGTCGCGGATGAAGTCGTAGGTGCGCTCGTCGTGGATGCGCACCGAGGAGTGTCCCACCGCGGTGCCCGCGTACTGCTCGCCGTGCACGGGCGACGGCTCGCCGGTGGTGGCGATGTGCTCGGCGACCGGCGCGCCGATCCACGGCTGCTCGACCAGCTCCGGATAACCGACGCCGACCGCGTGCGTGTGCCCGGGCAGGTCGATCTCGGGGACGACGGTCATGTGCCGCGATGTGGCGTGGGCGACGATCCCGCGGTAGTCGTCCTTGGTGTAGAAGCCGCCGCGACCCCCGGTCGCGTCGCCGGCGGCACCGCGGCCGGTCAGCAGCGGCCAGGAGTCGATCTCGATGCGCCAGCCCTGGTCGTCGGTCAGGTGCAGGTGCAGGCGGTTGAACTTCAGCGCGGCGGCGCGGTCGATGTAGGCCTTGACGTCCTCGGGGGAGAAGAAGTGCCGGGCGACGTCGAGCATCACGCCGCGATAGGCGAAGCGCGGGGAGTCGGCGATGACGGCGGCGGGGATGCCCCAGCCGTCGTCGGTGCGGTCCAGGAGCTGCAGCAGGGTCTGCACGCCGTAGAAGAGGCCGGCATCGTCGCCGCCGATCAGCTCGGCGCGCTCGTCGACCGCGAGGCGGTAGCCCTCGGCCGGCAGGGCCGGGTCGATTCGGACGACGACGTCTCCCGGACGCCGATCGCCGTCGTCGGAGGCGAGTCGGAGGCCGGAGCGACGCCGTACGCCGGACGTCAGGAGATCGAGCGCGGGGAGGGCGGCGACGGTGTTGTCCCGGATGACCCGGGAGGCGTCGGTCAGCGGCATCCGCCCGCTGCCCGCGACGGCTGAGGTGGGCCACGGGACGAGCGGAAGCGCGGGAGTAAGGACCATGAACAAAAACCTACCCGGTACGGACCCCGGGAAGCGAGGACGCGGGCGCGGGAGTGCGGGCGTCTTCGGCTAAGCTTTCGGTTGTCGCGACTGGCGTCTGGGTGGGTCACCACCGGGGAGCGACCGATACGGATTCGACCGCGCGCCTGGGCCGATGAGCTAGCCATCCGTACATCCCCAATGCAGGAGGACGCCATGACAGACCGCTTCTTCAACGCCCCGCTCGCCGAGGTCGATCCCGAGATCGCCGAGGTCCTCGACCGTGAGCTCGCGCGCCAGCAGACCTTCCTCGAGATGATCGCCTCCGAGAACTTCGTCCCCGTCTCGGTCCTGCAGTCCCAGGGCTCGGTGCTGACCAACAAGTACGCCGAGGGGTACCCCGGCCGCCGGTACTACGGCGGCTGCGAAGAGGTCGACGTGGCCGAGGAGCTGGCGATCGCCCGCGCCAAGGAGCTGTTCGGCGCGGAGTTCGCCAACGTGCAGCCGCACTCCGGTGCGACCGCCAACGCCGCGGTGCTGCACGCGATCGCCCGTCCCGGCGACACCCTGCTGGGCCTGTCGCTCGACCAGGGCGGCCATCTCACCCACGGCATGAAGATCAACTTCTCCGGCCGGCTCTACGACATCGTCGCCTATGGCGTGAACCCGGAGACCTCGACCATCGACATGGACGAGGTGCGCCGCCTGGCCATCGAGCACAAGCCGAAGGTCATCATCGCCGGCTGGTCGGCCTACCCGCGCACGCTCGACTTCGCCGCGTTCCGCGCGATCGCCGATGAGGTGGGCGCCCTGCTCTGGGTCGACATGGCGCACTTCGCCGGACTCGTCGCGGCGGGCCTGCACCCGAACCCGGTCCCGCACGCGCACGTCGTCTCGTCGACCGTGCACAAGACGATCGGTGGCCCCCGCTCGGGCTTCATCCTGACCAACGACGCCGACATCGCGAAGAAGATCAACTCCGCGGTGTTCCCGGGGCAGCAGGGTGGCCCGCTCATGCACGTGATCGCCGCGAAGGCGACCGCGTTCAAGATCGCCGGCACCCCGGAGTTCAAGGAGCGCCAGGAGCGCGTGCTGCGCGGCGCGGCGATCATCGCCGACCGGCTGTCCCAGCAGGATGTCAAGGGCGCCGGCATCGCGGTGCGCTCGGGCGGCACCGACGTGCACCTCGTGCTGGTCGATCTGCGCGACGCCGAGATCGACGGCAAGCAGGCCGAGGACCTGTTGCACGACATCCACATCACGGTGAACCGCAACGCGGTCCCGAACGACCCGCGCCCGCCGATGGTCACCTCGGGCCTGCGCATCGGCACCCCTGCGCTCGCGACCCGCGGGTTCGGCGACGCGGAGTTCACCGAGGTGGCCGACGTGATCGCCCTGGCGCTGCAGCCCGGTGCCGACGTGGACGCGCTGCGCGCCCGGATCGACGCGCTCGCCGCGGCCTTCCCCCTGTACCCCGGCCTGCAGCAGTAGGCGCTCTGCTTCACGCGCATCCGCGACACGGCAAGCCCACGCCGAGATATGGGGCACAGTCCTGCGTCTCGGCGTGGGCTTGCCGGCTCGATGAGAGGAACAGGACATGACTGCGAAGCTGCTGGACGGGAAGGCCGCCGCGGCGGCCATCAAGGAAGAGCTGCGGGAGCGGGTCGCGGCACTGCGTGCGCGCGGCGTCGTGCCGGGCATCGCGACCGTGCTGGTGGGCGCCGACCCCGCATCCCAGCTGTACGTGGGGATGAAGCACCGTCAGTCGGAGGCGATCGGGATGAACTCGATCCAGCGCGAGCTGCCGGCGGACGCCACGCAGGAGGAGGTCGAGGCGCTGATCGACGAGCTCAACGCCGATCCCGCCTGCCACGGCTACATCGTGCAGCTGCCGCTGCCGAAGCACCTCGACACCGACGCCGTCCTGGAACGGATCGATCCCGCCAAGGACGCCGACGGTCTGCATCCGACCAACCTCGGCCGCCTGGTGCTCAACGTCAACGGCCCGATCCACACCCCGCTGCCCTGCACACCGCGCGGCGTGATCGAGCTGCTGCTGCGCAACGACTACGACCTGAGCGGCAAGCACGTCGTCGTGGTCGGCCGCGGGGTCACGATCGGCCGTCCGATGGGCCTGCTGCTCACCCGCCGGGCGGTCAACGCCACCGTGACGCAGGTGCACACCGGGACCCCCGACATGACGCCGTACCTCCGCGAGGCCGACGTGATCGTCGCCGGCGCCGGCGTGAAGCACCTCATCCGGGCCTCGGACGTCAAGCCGGGCGCCGCGGTGCTCGACGTCGGCGTGACCCGCGAGACCGACGCCGGGACCGGCAAGGCGAAGGTCTACGGCGACGTGCATCCCGACGTGGCGTCGGTGGCCGGATACCTGTCGCCGAACCCCGGCGGGGTCGGGCCGATGACCGTCGCGCTGCTCATGACGAACGTCGTCGAGGCGGCCGAGCGGTCTGTGGGCTGAGCGCACCTTCGTGACCGCCTGGCCCCGACGTCCATCGAGGATGCCGGGACACGGCGGTCATGGGATCAGAGCCCGTCGAGGTCCCTGCGCTGCTCGGGCGTGAGACCGTCCTGCAGCTC
>JBASAE010000357.1:0-2223 GCA_049654285.1 Microbacterium sp. | reverse complement strand
TTCCTGGCCTCCGCGCGGAGCGCCTTCGAGCAGCAGCGCGATGACCTGGGTGCGGAGGAGATCCGCTCCGCCTCCTTCCCGCTCGTCACCGGGGGCTACGCGATCGCGGACGTCGACGCGGCGCTCGCGCGCATCGAGGAGGCCTTCGCGGCGCGTGCTCGGGAGCGCGCCGTGCGAGAGCACGGCGCGGGCGCCTGGGTGGCGGCCGCACGGGCGGAGGCGCAGCTGATCCTGGACCATCTCGCGCGCGGACACCGTCACCGGTTCGCCCGGAACGGCCTCCTCACCTTCGGCTATCGCGTCGACGAGGTCGATCACGTCGCAGATCGCATCGTCGGGTTCCTGCGTGACGGCGCGCCGCTGACCGCGGAACAGGTGCGGTCCGCCGCGTTCCGGATGCAGCGCGGCGGATATCGCGAGGAACAGGTCGACGCCCTCCTCGACGCCACGGTCGACGTCATCCTGGCCGTGCGCTGAGGGCTCCCATGGATGTTTCAGTGAGCATTGCGTAGACTGACCCCCATCGTGACTCCCGCCAACGACCTGATTCCTTCGCCGCGCCCGACCGGTTCCTCCACCGGGAACCGTCGCGCATCGGTACGTCGTCCGGTCGTCGCGATCCTCGCGAGTCTCGCGGTGCTCGGCTTCACGGCGGCGCTCCTGGCGCCCACCGGTGCCGCGCTGGCCGATCCCGCCGCCAGCGTCGACGTCCCGACGACCGCCTACTCGATGGCGGTGGGCGACACGCAGAACCTCACCGTCACGGTCGAGGGCGACAGCATCGACCCCGTCGCGCGCGGGTCGTTCGAGGTCTACGTCACCCCGAAGCCCGAGCCGCCGCCGCCCCCCGCCGCCCCGGCGGATGCCGGGAACGACGACTCCGATTCGGGCGACAGCTACGATGCACCGCCGCAGTACACCGGCGGCGGCTCCCCCGAGCAGTGGATGTCGGCCGCCGGCATCGCGCAGAGCGACTGGGGATACGTGGACTACATCGTCTCGCGCGAGAGCGGCTGGAACCCGAACGCCACCAACCCCTCCTCGGGGGCCTGCGGTCTCGTGCAGGCGTTGCCGTGCAGCAAGGTGCCGGGCAACGGCTACGACCCCGTCGACAACCTCTCCTGGGGCACCGGGTATGCAGTGGATCGGTACGGAAGCTGGGCAGGGGCCTATGACTTCTGGACCCGCAACCACTGGTGGTGAGCGGCGTGGCACGCCACAACAGGCGGCGGGACAACTCTGCCGCCGATGAGTCGCTCGATCGCCTGATCGCGGGTTGGAAGCGCTCTGAGGTGCGGCACGGTCAGGAATGGACCGTGCAGCCGGTGTCCGCCGCGCAGGCGCAGAAGGAGTACGTCTGTCCCGGATGCCGGGGCGTCATCGCCCCCGGCACGGCGCACGCGGTCGTCTGGCGCGCCGACGGCGTTCTCGGGGACGCGGCCGACCTCGCCGCCCGGCGGCACTGGCACACTCACTGCTGGAGGATCGCTTGAGCATCGAGATCCGCGGACCGGCCCTGCTGCCGGCGCGACGCGAAGACATCGAACTGCACACCGCGGACGGCGTGACCCTGGTGGGGGAGCTCGCGCTTCCCCTCGAACGCGATCCCGTGGCCACATTGGTCACGTTGCATCCGTTGCCGACCGCGGGCGGGTTCATGGACTCGCACATCATCCGCAAGGCGGCGGCGCGGCTGCCCGCGCTCGCGGACCTCGCGGTGCTGCGCTTCAACACCCGAGGGACCACGTCACCGCGCGGGACCAGCGGAGGGTCCTTCGACGGTGGCGCGGCGGAACGTCACGACGTCGAGGCGGCGATGGACTTCGTCCTCGAGCGGGGGCTTCCCGAGCCGTGGCTGCTCGGCTGGTCCTTCGGAACCGAGCTGGCGCTGAAGCACGGCCGCGAGCACCCGGTCGAGGGCGTCATCCTGCTCTCGCCCCCGTTGCACCGCACGAGCGACTCCGAGGTCGCCGCCTGGGCGGACGATCCGAGGAAGGTCGTCGCTCTGATCCCGGAGCTCGACGACTATCTGCAGCCGGAGGAGGCGCGCCACCGCTTCGCCGCCATCCCGCACGCCACCGTGATCGACGTCGACGGCGGGAGGCATCTGTGGGTGGGGGAGAACCAGACCCGGCGGGTGCTGACCGAGATCGTCGCAGCGGTGCATCCTTCGGCGCTGCCGCTGCCGACCGTCTGGGAGGGATGAGCCCGGTCGGACGGCGC
>JBASAE010000356.1:0-1777 GCA_049654285.1 Microbacterium sp. | reverse complement strand
GACCAGCACGCCTCGGGCGTCCAGCGCCGCGGCGATCGTGTCGGCGATCTGCTCGCCGAGGCGCTCCTGCACCTGCGGGCGGGCGGAGAGGATATCGACCACCCTGACCAGCGCGCCGAGCCCGACCACCTGCTCTCCCGGCAGATAGGCGAGATGCGCGTGGCCGGCGAATGGCAGCAGGTGGTGCTCGCACACCGAGCGGAACCGGATGCCGCGCATCAGCACCGCGCCCGAGGGCAGCGTGTCCGGGGCCGGCCCGTGGGTGATGCTGATGGTGCGGGCGAGGGGTGCCGAAGGATCCTCATGTACGCCCGCGAAGTACTCGGCGTACAGCTCGGCCATCCGTGCCGGCGTCTGTCTCAGACCCGGCCGATCGGGGTCCTCGCCGATCGCCTCCAGCAGCTCGCGGGTGAGCCGTTCGACGCGCGCCCGATCCACCGTCACGTCAGGCCGTCGCAGGCCGAGGGCGCCCGGTCGCGGGGCCGCGCTGGGGCTCTGCGGGCTGCGCCGCCGCCGAGGCCGAGACGTCCACGGCATCCTGCCGGCGCGGAACGTCCACCGGGGGCAGGGCCGACACGGGCCGCTCGTCGCTGGAGAGCCACTGCGGCCGCTCCGGCAGCTTGCGCACGTCGGTGAAGATCTCGGCGATCTGATTGTGATCGAGGGTCTCCTGCTCGAGCAGCGCGAGCGCCAGGCGGTCGAGGACGTCTCGGTTCTCGCTGATCACCTGGTAGGCCTCGTTGTGTGCCTGCTCGATGAGGGCGCGCACCTCGGCGTCCACCTGCTCCGCCATCTTGTCGGAGTAGTTCTGGGAGCGGTTCATGTCGCGCGCCACGAACATCTCGCCCGACTCGGACCCGAGCTTGACCGGACCGATCTGCGTGGTCATGCCGTACTCGGTGACCATCTTGCGGGCGATGCCGGTGGCCTTCTCGATATCGTTCGAGGCGCCCGTGGTCGGATCGTGGAACACGATCTCCTCCGCGACGCGACCGCCCATCGCGTAGGTGAGCTGATCCTGCAGCTCGTTGCGGGTGATCGAGTACTTGTCGTCGAGCGGCAGCACCATCGTGTAGCCGAGGGCCTTGCCGCGCGGCAGGATCGTGATCTTGGTGACCGGGTCGGTGTGGTTCATCGCCGCCGCGGCGAGGGCGTGCCCACCCTCGTGGTACGCGGTGATGAGCTTCTCCTTGTCCTTCATCACGCGGGTGCGGCGCTGCGGGCCGGCGATCACGCGGTCGATGGCCTCGTCGAGGGCGCGGTTGTCGATCAGCTGGGCGTTCGAGCGCGCGGTGAGCAGGGCGGCCTCGTTGAGCACGTTGGCCAGGTCGGCGCCGGTGAAGCCCGGCGTCTTGCGCGCGACGACCTCGAGGTCGACCCCCTGCGAGAGCGGCTTGCCCTTGGCGTGCACCTCGAGGATGCGCTGGCGGCCCTTGAGATCCGGGGCGTCCACGCCGATCTGCCGGTCGAAGCGACCGGGGCGCAGCAGGGCGGGGTCGAGGATGTCCGGGCGGTTGGTGGCCGCGATGACGATGACGTTCGCGTTGGGGTCGAAGCCGTCCATCTCGACGAGCATCTGGTTCAGGGTCTGCTCACGCTCGTCGTTGCCGCCGCCGAGGCCGGCGCCGCGATGACGGCCGACGGCGTCGATCTCGTCGATGAAGATGATGCAGGGCGAGTTCTTCTTGGCCTGCTCGAACATGTCGCGGACGCGGCTGGCGCCGACGCCGACGAACATTTCGACGAAGTCCGAGCCGGAAATGGTGAAGAACGGCAC
>JBASAE010000355.1:0-9063 GCA_049654285.1 Microbacterium sp. | reverse complement strand
CCACGGTTCGGGCCGGGTAGTGGTTGATGGGACTAGGGAATGCTCGAGAGCGGACTCTGCACCCCAGGGTGATGACGCACTGTTGCCGCCGCACCTTCCGCATGACACCGCACGCTGAGCATCGATGACTGCTCGCGCTGCGTCACCAAAGGAGGTGCCCGACCGATGACCGACCCCACACCCAGACTCCTTCCCACCCGACTGCCACTGCGCTTGTCATACGCGGCAGCCGCGTATGCCGCAGCCGGGGTGGCGGTGTTCCCGTGCGTGCCAGGCGGGAAGCGACCCCTCACCGAGCACGGGTTCCACGACGCCACCACGGATCTCGAACAAGTGGGTGCGTGGTGGCGGAATCATCCGGAGGCAAACATCGGGATCCCCACCGGCGTCGGTATCGATGTTCTCGATGTCGACGTGCACGCCACAGGCTCCGGCTTTCCCGTCCTGCGGACGCTGCGTCGGGAGAACCTCGTCGATGGATGGGACGCTGCGGTGCGTTCGCCGTCGGGTGGCCTGCATCTCTACTACCCGAGCAACCCCGAGCGCGAGGCGAGATCGTGGTCGCGTGGCCGAGCACATGTCGACTTCCGTGGCACCGGCGGCTACATCATCGCCCCACCGTCCGTGGTCAACACTGAACACGGACCGCGGCGTTACGAGATCATCGCCCGCGGCAGAAACCCACGCCCAGTCGACTCGGCAGCGGTACGGGATCTTCTCACCCCGACCCCAGCGCCACGAACCAGGCCGAGCTCTGACAGGCCGGGCCGTGATGGTTCGGTGGAGGGGCTCGTAGCGTGGGTGGGGACGCTGACGGAGGGGAATCGGAATGCGGGCCTGTTCTGGGCTGCGTGCCGTCTCGCCGAGAGCGGACTGAGCGATGGCGACTCGTATGCGTTGCTCGAGCCCGCCGCCACCCGCACCGGGCTTGAAGCGCGGGAGATCGCAACAACTATCCAGTCCGCACACCGCACCACCGCGCTGAATCCGGATGCTGCCGTAGCTGAGCCGATAGTGGGGCGCTCGTTTGCCGGGATGAGGCGGTAGTCGTGAGCGCCCCGGACCTGCACGTACGCGCCGCAGAGGTGGGACGGTCTGGGGTGTCACGCGGCGTGATTGTCCTAGCCCTCACGGGCACGATTCTTCTCGCCCTCGGTGCGTTCTGGTTGTCGTTCACGACGCTGCAGGACCTCGCGGTCCTGTCGGGGGTACCGGCGGGACAGGCGTGGGTGTGGCCGCTGATCGTTGACGGGGTGATCTTGGAAGCGACGATCTCCGTCGTCGCACTCCGCAACTCCGCACCCGCCGCACGCCGGTTCGCCTGGCTCCTGCTCGCTTCCGGTGCTGGGGTGAGTGTCGCGGCGAACATCACCCACGCCGTCGTCGCCTCAGACACTCGTGTGCCCGCGATCATCGCAGGCCTTGTCGCCTCAGTCCCGCCCTTGGTGCTGCTCGCAATGACCCATTTGACCGTCGAACTCACGCGCAACGAAGCCCCACACCGGGCTTCCGAAGCGCGAGCGTTCATCGAGCAAAGCGCACCGGCGAATCTGGATGAGTCGGTTGTGGATTCGATCCCGGGGCTCCCATCGGCGGGAAGGGCAGGCGTATCCGATGCGGAAACCTCTGCGCGTAGATCCGCTCGCACCACGAAGCAGAGCACCGTGGTGCGTGAGCGGGCGGTCGCGTTGGCATCTGAAGGGGTCTCGAAGCGGCAGATCGCCACAGAGCTTGGGGTGCATCCGACAACGGTGGGCCGGTGGCTGAGCGCACCTGACCGTCGAGAGAACGGAGCATCCCATGACTGAACCGACACCTGTGAACCCACACGAAGCGGCTGAGAACGCTGCTCAGCTTCGAGCCGAACTGCCAGACCCTCGTTTCCCAGCAAACGACCTGCCCGAGGTACCCAACGCGTCGCCCGGTATGGAGACGCGGGATGCGGAGCGGGCATCGGAGTTCGCCACACACGGCGACCCTACCCTCACCAGGCAGACCTCAGTGCGAGGGCGTACCGGAGTGGAGTGGGTTCGTCCCACTGATGTCGCTGCGCGCGCAGGTGGCGCGATCGTCGGCAAAGGTGCCGAGCTGAACACTCGGCTGCGTGACGCCACCTTCGAGGGTATCCGTGAGGGGCGAGCACAGCTCGCCGAACATCTGACGCGCAGGAAGCAACAGATCGACCCAGACATCACCGGCCCGGCCCAGACGCGAGAGTCGGGGCTCGGGAGGACGGGGGTGAGCCGATGAGCGATTCCGGCTCCGGTGCCACTCACGCACCGGCCACCACCCACCAGCACTAACTCCTCCGGTTTCCTCCCAGCGTCCAGATCGCGCCGGAAAACACCGCACGGGCCGCCCACTCGGGGTAGGCCTGACGGTACCCCTATGCCTTTCGCAAGCGGCGCTGTCCGCGGCGACGGAGGGACGAGGGAGTGGGTGCCGGGTGGGTGTCACACCTCTCTACCGACGGATCTTCTCTCATGTCAGGAGTCACCATGACACACCCATCTTCGTCCTCTTCACGCCCTCCTCAGACGCCGGACTTCACTACCGGTGAGGGGCTGCGGGCGCTCATCACCGAGCTCAATGAGCACAATGCGTGGGCCTCGAGCCCGGTCGCGGCCGAGCTCATGGTCTACGTCACCCACAAGTACACGCCGATCGCGAAAGCTTGGCGGCGCGCACCAGAAGACGCCGCGTATGAGGCTTTCCTTGCGATGCGGCAGCCAACCACGCTCCGCGCCGACGACCCCTGGGCGGTCGTCACCCGTGCGGTCGCGCTCGGCATCGCTGCCGAGGTGCACGCGGATCGGAACATGACCAGCCAAGACAAGGCCCGCCGCCCCTCAAAACGCCCCGCTGAGGAGCCGATGCGGGCAGGGCACTATGAGGAGTTTTTCTACGACGTGCACCCTCACGCGCATTCGCTCTACGCGCGAAGCAATGACGGTGAGGATCATTCAGTGGATCGGGTGATCCGAGCGACTTGCGTGTTCCTCGTTCTCACTGATTGGCCTGCTCGCCCCGTCGAGCAAGCTGTGGACTACATCGCTCACCGCATCACCGGTTTGTCGTCATCGAGTTCCGCGCTGGAGATCGTGTCGAAGGAACTGCACATCGCGATCCGTCTCGGCTACACCCCAGAAGCCTGGGCGGGCCTGGTGCGTCTTGTCGTCGGTACCAAGACTGGCAAGCGTAAGAGCGGCGACTATGGCCTCTTTGCTCGTGTGCTCCTCGGTGACGATGTCGCCGACCTTCTCCGCGATGAAGGCCTCGTGGAATCGTCCCGCCGGATGGCTTCCGTACCTGACTTGCAGGAAGGGCAAGGAGGTGCGGCATGAGTCGCGGGCATCTGGTGCTGGAACACGCCATCGATCAGATCACCGAGGGCCACTCCTACCGGCGTGACCTGGGGGATCTGGAGGAGCTCACCGAATCGGTTCGTCGGTTCGGGCTTCTGTCACCCATCGTGATCACTGCGGGGAACGTGCTGATCTCGGGCAATAGGCGGCTGGCGGTGATGCGTGAACTTGGGTATCGCACGGTTCCGGTGTGGGTGGTTCAGGGTGTCTCCGACAAGCTGTCCACCGTTTTGGCGATTCAGGATGAGAACACGCTGCATAAGATGCTCACCCCGATCGAGCAGGCCGAACTGTATGAGGAACTCAAGCTGCTCTACGCCGAAGAAGCGCAACGCCGTGAAGCAGCCACCCAGTTCGGCTCCAGCACCCGCGATCAACGCCTCGCACAGCCCCTGGAGGACGACGAATCGGGTGGAATCGCCGGGGGTGTTGATTCAACACCCCCGCAGACTGCAGCGGCTTCTGGTGGCGGGAAGGCGCGCATACAGGCCGCCAAAGCGGTCACCGGCCGGGACTCCCATTCGATGCTGGACCAGGTCGTCGATCTCAAACAGATCGCCGCGAGTGACGACGAGCATCCCGAGATCAGGCAGGCAGCAGCCGAGGCTCTGCTGGAACTGAACGCAGACGGGAAGGTCAATGGCCGCTACCTGCGTGTGAAACTCGCGCAAACGATCCGTACACTCACCGACTGGGTGCACGATCCAGACGAATCGGACGCCGTTCGTGCGTCGGCAAAGTCAGAACTTGAGCTCGTGACCGCGCAAGACCACCCCAAGGACGCGTTCAAAGAAGCCACACGCGCCGTGGCCCGCATCCACCAACTACGCAAGGAAGCCTCGAGCTCTCCGGTCGCAGGGTGGAAAGACGTCGACCCGTTGCTGCGGGAGAAGCATGCGATCCGCAAGCTCGTGGATCTGCTGCGCCGCGAGCACGGCTGGTGGGACCGCTACAACCCCACCGACTTCGGGAGCTACGCCGACGAAGAACAGTTCGATCTCGTCGCCACCTACGTCACCTCGGCCAACGACTTCCTCCAGCACGCGCAGGCCGCACGCGACACCACGCACGACGAAGCGGCCGAGGAGCTCGAGCCGCTGGACGCAACGAGCCCTGCATAGCCGAACGGTCCTGGGGTTTCTGGGCGGGCAGCGCACCTGATGAGTGACACTGCCCGCCCTTCTCCCTGTTCGGAGGCCCACCCATGTCTGCACCTGTTCTGGATGATCAGCAGCGCCGCAAGCGACGCCTGATCATCGCCCTCACCGCCACCGGCCTGATCATCGCGATCCTCGCCGGGATCGGCATCTACGGCCTCATCACCGGCCCCACACCCCACACCCCATCAGAGACCACACCGCCAGGATCGTCCTCTGGCCCGCCGCCGTCGAACGAACAGCCCGAAGAAGCGCAGCTGCCGAAACTGGCCCGGACGAATGACCCGGAGGTCTACGTTCGTTCGGTCGCGGAGGCACTGTTCACATGGGACACCTTCACGCTGCTGACCCCGTCGGATCACCGAGCAGTGCTGACCGAGGACGCGGACCCGTCAGGCACCGAGACTCCAGGCCTCATCACTGACCTCGACGGTTACTTCCCGTCCGCGTCGACGTGGCGGGATCTGGCGGAGTACCGCACCCGGCAGTCGATCGAGATCGACCGCATCTTCATCCCCACCCAGTGGGACGAAGCCGTCACCGCCTCCGGTGGTCAGATCACCGAGGGCACATACGCGTACACGGTCGAGGGCACCCGGGTGCGGGAGGGCGTCTGGTACGACGATCCCGTCGACAGCGCGCACACGGTGGCGTTCACGGTGTTCGTCTCCTGCGAGCCGGTATTCGATCGCTGCCACCTGCTGCGCCTGTCTGAGCTCGACAACCCCCTCCGATAGAACGAGAGGGCTAGTCGTGAAGAAAGCAGCCATCGCAGGGCTTGTTCTCGTCCTGCTCACGCCGATGCTCGGGCTCCTGGGCGTCGCGGTAGTCATGAACCCCGCGGTCACGAATCAGGCGAATTGTGTCGCCTCGGACGTTGTCCTTGGGCCGATCCCGGATTCGTTGGAAGTGACGATGAAAGACGGGTACACGTTCACGCTGAACAAGCAGCAGCTCACTCACGCCGGAACCATAATCACCACCGGCGCGAACACTCCCGGTGTGGGGCGGGATGGGATCCTCATCGCACTCATGGCGGCGCTGACGGAGTCCACACTCCGCCAGCTCGCGAACACCGGCACCTACCCCGAATCCGGGGACTATCCGAATGATGGCAACGGGTCTGATCACGACAGTCTGGGCCTGTTCCAGATGCGCCCACAGGCCGGGTGGGGCACCGTCGCGGAGCTCATGCTCACCACCTACCAAGCACGCGCGTTCTACGGCGGCCCAGACGGGCCAAACTATCCCTCACCGCGGGGACTGCTCGACATTCCGGAGTGGCAGCAGATGGACAAGGGGGAAGCTGCACAAGCCGTCGAAGTCTCCGCCTACCCCGACCGCTACCAGAACTATGAGCCCGTGGCGCGCACCATCCTCGACGCTCTCACTGTTCGCGGCGGCGGGAATGGTAACGGCACGCCTGGGGATGCGGATGTCCCGGAGACGAGCCGGTTGGTATTTCCCCTGCCGACCGGCACCTACGTGCGCACCTCGACGTTCGGGCCGCGCACTGACCCGATAACCGGTGAGGCGAGTTTCCACTCCGGCACCGACTGGGCCGCGTCCGATGGTACGGCGATCTTCGCTCTCGCGGACGGGGTCGTGACGTATGCGGGCATGGTCGATGGGTATTCGGGGCAGATCACGATCGAGCACACCATCGGCGGGGAGAAAGTCGCCACGAAGTACATCCACATGTGGGCGCACGGCATCCACGTCACCGCAGGCGACCGCGTCATCGCGGGCCAGCACATTGGTGATGTCGGCAGCAGCGGCCATTCGACCGGCCCGCATCTGCACTTCCAAGTCCACCCCGGCGGAGCCGCATCATCCGCGGTCGACGCTGAGCCGTGGCTCGCCGAGCGCGGCGTCGAGGGTATCGAAGCCCCCGCAGGCGGCGGCCCCGGCTGCTCCTACTGAGCACGAGCGAATGAGGCAGGTGGCGCACCTGACAGATACCACCCGCCCCACTCATGTTTGGAGACCCAAATGCCCACCCTCGCGCTACTACTGACCGTGCTCCCTGCGGAGAACGTCTACCCGGATCTCTCCGGGGTGGGAGGTCGCAGCACCCTGATCTCTATCGTCGGCGCGCTGCTCACGATCGTGCTCATCGTGTCCGTGCTCATGCTCGTCGTCTCCGCGATCATCTGGGCGATCTCGTCCTCGAATGGCAACCCCGGTGTCGCGGCGAAAGGCAAAGTCGGGGTCTTCGTCGCCCTCGGTGCCGCCGTTCTCGCTGGAGCCGGTGTCGCCTGGATGAACTTCCTCCTGAACCTCGGCGACACCCTCTAACATCCCGTATCCCCGGGCTTCGAGTCGGGTGTTGCGGGGTCACACCTGACGGGTGACCCCGCAGCTATCTCGTTGCGGGCCGAAGCCTGTGAAGGAGCCCCACCATGCTTGCCGTCCTCGAAACCATCACCACAGTCGCCGCAGTCCTGCCCGCGAACATCGACATCACCCCGAACGACTCCGGCCTCCCCGGAATCGGTGCGCTGCGCACCGTCGTCGGTGCAGTGATGACGATCGGGCTGATCCTGTCCGTTCTCGCGCTCATCGTCTCCGCGGTGGTGTGGGGCTTCGGGTCGAACTCCTCCAACCCGCACCTGGCATCGCGCGGGAAGGTCGGGGTGCTGATCTCCTGCGGCGCGGCGATCATCACCGGCGCATCGGTCACGCTCATCAACTTCTTCTGGAACGTCGGCCAGACCGTCTCCTAAGCCACCACCTCTACCTCATAGAAGGGAGGGGAACCCAGTGGCTGGAATCTGCGACGTCCCCATCATCAGCAACGTCTGCGACGCCGTCGGTGAAGGGGCCGCCACCCTCGTGGCAGCCCCTTTCGACTGGCTCGCACAAGCCATCGGACAAGCAGCCTCGTGGCTGTTCCAGGGCGTGTGGGCCTTGTTCGACTCCACGACCCTGGTCGATGTCACCGGGGCGGGCTACATCGGCGTGTACAACGTGATCTTCGGGATCGCGATCTTCATCATGCTGATCTTCTTCTGCCTTGGGCTCATCACCGGCCTCATCCGGCGCGACCCCACCGCCCTCTCCCGCGCAGCTCTCGGGCTCGCAAAGAGCGTGTTGGGGTCGTTCCTAGTGATCACCCTCACCGCAACTCTGCTCGAGGTCGTCGACCAGCTGAGCATCGGCATCATCCAAGCCACCGGCACAACGTTGGAAGAGATGGGCGGGAAGATCGGGGTTCTCATCGCCGGGCTCACCGCGATCAACCTCACCGCCCCAGGAGCCGGAGCGATCATCACGATCTTCCTCAGCTTCCTCGCGATCTGTGCCGCAGCGATCGTCTGGTTCTCACTCCTCATTCGCAAAGCCTTGATCCTCGTCGCGGTCGTGATGGCACCGATCGCTCTGTCGGGAGCGTCGTGGGATGCGACGAAGGGATGGTTTGGGAAGTGGGCAAGCTTTGTGCTCGCGCTGGTCTTCTCCAAGCTGGTGATCGTGGTGGTGTTCCTCGTCGCCATCAACCAGGTCAATGCACCCATCGACCTGGATCTGTCCTCGATCGCGGATCCGATCGCGGGGATCGTGCTGATGTTCATCGCCGCGTTCGCCCCGTACATGGTGTACAAGTTCATCAGCTTCGTCGGCTTCGACATGTACCACGTCATGTCCGCCGAACAAGAGTCCAAGCAAGCCATGAACCGGCCCATGCCGCTGCCCGGAAAACCCGACGGTGCAGGCCCGCAGAAGGTCCTCGACGGCGGCGAAAAGGGTGGCGGAAGCAATGGAGGCGGCAACGCGCCACCTCCACCGAGCGGTAAGCCTTCTGCGCCTGCGGGCGGTGGTGCAAGTTCCGCAGGTGGTGGTGTGGCGTCCGGTTCCGCGGGTGCTGCTGGGTCCGGTGGCGCGGCAGCAGGATCCGGTGGCGGTGCCGCAGCCGCTGGTGGTGCCGGTGCCGGAGCAGCGGCAGGGCCGATCGGGATCGCCGCGGTTGCTGGGGCGAAGATCGCCAAGGGAGCCGCGGAAGCAGGACCGAAGCTCGGCGGGGCTATTGGTCGCACCGCGGACAACCACGCCGGGGCCGCAAGCGAAGCACAGACCCCGCCGCCACCGCCGGATCGCTCCACGCCGCCCGCCCAGCCGAGCGCACCGCCCGCCGGAACTGCACCAAAGACGCCTCCGGCGAAACCTGCGGGTGGGAATGCGCCACCGCCGCCGAAGCCCGCACCGGAGTCGTGAACCGACCTCACACCTGAAAGGCGAGAAGACGCACGTCCGTCACGCGGGCGGTAACCCAGCACCGGGTTGCCGCCCGCTTCTTCGTGTCCGTACCTGACCTGCACGCACCCGACGTCACCTTCAGGAGGAGCCACAGATGAGTACCGCATCCACGCAGAACGAGTTCGAACTGTCTCCAGTGAAGTTCTCCCGTCTCACCAAACGCGGCATCATCCTCGGCCTCTCCCTCCCACAGGTCATTGCGCTCTCGGTCGCCGTCGCCGTCTTCATCGCCTCCCTGTACACCGGCGGCCCTGCCGCGCTCTACACCGCACCTCTCTGGGGCACCG
>JBASAE010000354.1:0-2876 GCA_049654285.1 Microbacterium sp. | reverse complement strand
CCTGACGCATCCGGGCGCGGGCCTTCGCCCCGTCGGCGTCCACGGCGATGGGCAGGTACACCACGACCGGCACGCCCTCACGGCCCGCGGCGGAGGCGGCCGACGCCACCTCGCCCGCGGCCCAGCGGGCGTGCTCCTGCGAGCACATCATCGTCAGCACCACGCCGTCCATGCGGCTTCCGCCCTGCGCCAGGGCCTTCGGCCCGACGGCGGCGACGTAGACCGGGGGGACGCCCGTCGTCGGCGGGCCCGTCAGCGACAGACCCCGGGACTCGTGCAGCACGCCGTCCTGCGTCAGCTCCTCGCCCTGCAGCAGCGTCCGCACCGCGAAGACCGCGTCGTCGACGATCCGCAGCGGCGGCGACGCGGGCTTGCCGACCAGCGCACCGCGCTCGGACACGCCTGCGCCGAGGCCGACGAGGATCCGGCCGCCGCCGATCTCGATCAGGCTGCGGAGGTCCATCGCGACCGAGGCCGGATGCCGGTGCTGCGGCGCGAGCACGCCGAACGCTATCTCGACGGTCTTCGTCAGGGCCAGCGCCGCGGCGGCGATGGGCATGGCCCCCCGATGGAACAGGTCCTCGGAGAGCCATACCCGGCGCACACCGGCAGCCTCAGCCCGCACCACGTCATCGACCGCACGGGCGGCGTCGTCGTGGTTCGAGAAGTGGATGCTGAGTTCGGGGAGCGTCATCGCACCTGCAGCAGCTCGTCGCGCGGGATGCTCGAGAGCATCTCCGGGTCGTCCGCGGTGACCACGACGTGCTCCTCGAGCGCGAACACGCCGAGCCCGCTCGGGTCGTAGAGCCACGGCTCGACGGCGAGCACCATGCCCTCCTGGAGGGGCTCGTCGTTGTACGGTGTGAGCATGACGGGCTCGTGCAGGTCCATGCCGATCCCGTGGCCGATCATGTCGAGGCTCGGCAGACCGGACTCCTCGATGACGCGGGCGGCGGCGAAGAAGACGTCCTTGGCCGGCACGCCGGGACGGCACATCGCGACGGCGGCGTCCTGCGCCCGCACCGTGATCTCGTACACCTCGTGGTGGCGATCGGTGGCCTTGCCGAGCAGCGTCGTGTAGGCCACATCGGTGCCGTACTGCCCGAGGGTGGCGCCCGTGTCGATGATCAGCAGGTCGCCCGCGGCGAACGCCCGGTCCTGCGGGACCGAGTCGCTGCAGTGGTAGCGGTCGGATCCCGCGCGGATGTTGCGGAACGACGTGTCCTCGCCGCCGCGGCGCATGATCTCGGCCGCGATGCGGTTGCCCACCTCGGTCTCGGTCTGGCCGAGCTCGAGGTCGCTGCGCGCGGCGGTGATCGCCTCGTCGGTGATCGCGGTGAGCCAGCGCATCCGATCCAGCTCGCGGGGCGACTTGATCATGCGGCAGCCCCAGATGACCGCCGCGGCGCTGCGCATCTGGTCGAGGGCGCCGAGCTTGTCGGTGACGTAGATGAGGTCGTCGAGGTTCCACCCCGGTGACATGTGCGTGCCGCGCTCCCAGCCGATGGTCGCGCCCGGACCGCCGAGGTCCTGCACCGCGCCGACCAGGACACGACCGAAGTCGCGGGGCGCCGCGTGCGGCTCGGGGAAGATCGCGTAGTCCGTGACCCAGGAGGACGACCACGCGGTGCCCGAGAAGAACCTCGGGATGATCAGCACGGGGTTCTTCGTGCGGTGCAGCAGCAGCGCCCCGGTGGGGAAGGACTTGGAGTTCCAGTGGCCGTTCTGGAAGCCGGAGAAGTACTCGACGTTCTCGCCGGAGGTGAGGACGACGACGTCGAGCCCTTCCTCGGCCATCAGCTCCTGGGCGCGCTGCACGCGCGATTCATACTCATCCTGGGGGAAGTCAGCCCACTTGAGCCGGTACTCCTCGGGGAACGACATGTTCTCTTCTCCTCTTCATCGGGGGTCGTCGAGCGGGTGTGTGGTGGACAGGATGCCGGTCGGAGGCGCCGCGGGGCGCCTCCGACGCGGGATCACCGGGTGAAGGAGCGCTCGTCCTTCGAGATCTTCTCCACGAACTCGTTGGTGTAGCTCTTGGTCGGGTCGGTCTCAGGCAGCTCGCCGAGCTTGGTCAGCATCTCCGCCTGCAGCTTCCAGGCTTCGGCGTTGTGCAGGCCGAGGCCGTTCGCGTCGGTGAAGTCGGTCGCGAGGAAGCGGCTGTCCATCTCGAAGGTCGCCTGCAGCGCCTCGGCGTTGACGTTCGCGTACATGCCGGCCATCGCCTCGGCGGCGGCCTTCGGGTCTTCCAGCGCCTTCTTCATGCCCTTGATGGTCGCCCGGACGAAGCGCTCGACGAGGTCGGGGTTCTTCTCGATCAGCTCGGGCGTGGTGAACAGGACCGTCGACGGGGTGATGTATCCGGCGTCGGCGACCGTGAGGATATTGACGTCGTCCTTGAGCTCGGGGATGCCGGCGAGGTTGCCGAGGAAGGTGCCGGCGGCGTCGACCTTGCCCTCCGACAGCGCGGCGAACTGCGCACCGGGGCTGAGGTTGACGAAGTCGATCTCCTTCTCGCTGATCCCGGCCAGCTGCAGCGCCGCGAGCGTCGCGAGATGACCGGACGAGGTCACCGAGCCGCCGATCGACTTGCCCTTGAGGTCTTCCCAGGTCGTGATACCGGAGGACTTCAACGCGATGACGGCATTGGGGTTCTCCTGGTACTGCTGCATCACCGACACCATGTCGATGCCCTTGGACTGGGCGGACAGCAGATGGGAGGCCTCGCCGGTGCCGAACATGACCTCGCCGTTGGCGACGAGCTGCACCGAGGTCGCACCGCCGTTGCCGGGCTGGTCGACGAGCTGGATGCCCTCGTCCTTGTAGTAGCCGAAGGCCTTGGCCGTGGCGTACGGAAGGGTGATCTGGTCGGGCAC
>JBASAE010000353.1:0-6622 GCA_049654285.1 Microbacterium sp. | reverse complement strand
TCTCCCCTGAGCGTGGGTCCGTCCGTCACCCGTAGACGGATGACGGACGGACCTCCGGACGCCGGGATCAGGCCCCGCGGAGACGTTCGGCGAGATAGGCGTGCAGGGCGTCGAGCGGCACGCGCTCCTGGCCCATGGTGTCGCGGTCGCGCACCGTCACAGCGTCGTCGTCGAGGGAGTCGAAGTCGACGGTGACGCAGAACGGGGTGCCGACCTCGTCCTGACGACGGTAGCGACGGCCGATCGCACCGGCGTCGTCGAAGTCGACGGTCCACTGGCCGCGCAGCGAGTCGGCGACCGAGCGTGCCAACGGCGACAGGTTCTCGTTGCGCGAGAGCGGCAGCACGGCGACCTTGACCGGGGCGAGGCGGGGATCGAGCTTCAGCACGGTGCGGGTGTCGGTGCCGCCCTTGGCGTTCGGCACCTCCTCCTCCTCGTAGGCGTCGACGAGGAACGCCATCATCGCGCGGGTCAGGCCGAAGGACGGCTCGATCACGTAGGGCGTGTACCGCTCGCCGGATGCCTGGTCGAAGAACGTCAGGCTCTGACCGGACGCCTCGGTGTGGCTGGACAGGTCGTAGTCCGTGCGGTTGGCGACGCCCATCAGCTCGCCCCACTCGTGACCGGCGAAGCCGAACCGGTACTCGAAGTCGATCGTGCCGGCCGAGTAGTGCGCGCGCTCGTCCTCGGGGACGTCGAACTGCCGCATGTTCCCGGGGTCGATCCCCAGGTCGACGAACCAGTTCCAGCACGCCTCGACCCAGTGATCGAACCACGCCTGGGCCTCGGCCGGCGGCGTGAAGTACTCGATCTCCATCTGCTCGAACTCGCGGGTGCGGAAGATGAAGTTGCCGGGCGTGATCTCGTTGCGGAACGCCTTGCCGACCTGGCCGATGCCGAACGGCGGCTTCTTGCGGCTCGCGGTGAGCACGTTCGAGAAGTTCACGAAGATGCCCTGCGCGGTCTCGGGACGCAGGTAGTGCAGTCCCGACTCGTCGTCGACGACGCCGAGGTAGGTCTTCACCAGACCGGAGAACGACTTCGGCTCGGTCCACTTGCCGCGGGTGCCGCAGTCGGGGCACACGATGTCGGCCATGCCGTTCTCGGGCTTGCGGCCCTTCTTCGCCTCGTAGGCCTCGATGAGGTGGTCCTCGCGGTGGCGCTTGTGGCACTGCAGGCACTCGACGAGCGGGTCGGTGAACGTGGCGACGTGGCCGGACGCCTCCCACACGCGCTTCGGCAGGATGATGCTGGAATCGAGGCCGACCATGTCGCCGCGACCGCGCACGAACGTCTGCCACCACTGCCGGCGGATGTTCTCCTTCAGCTCGGTGCCGAGGGGGCCGTAGTCCCAGGCCGAACGCGAACCGCCGTAGATCTCACCCGCTTGGAACACGAACCCGCGGTGGCGGGCGAGGGCGATGACCTTGTCAAGACGGGACTGTTCGGCCACGGTGGCTCCAATGGTCGGATGCGGGAGATGCCCGTGATCACGGGCATCCTCCAGTCTATCGGCGGGTCCTGCCGGGCACGTCCCGCCGCTCAGCGGCCGCCCGCGGTGATCGACACCTCGACGGTCCAGTCCCCGGCATCCGTGCCGCTGACCGTCTGCCGCACCTCGGCCTCGCGCAGGTCGACGTCGTGCTCGGCCACCGCCTCGAACAGCGCGACGACGGCGGGATGCGTGTAGCCGTCCGGCAACGCGTCGTCGGAGCCAGGTCGCCACGTGGCGACCAGCTCGGTGCGGGCGGGCAGGATCCCGCTCTCGACACCGGGACCGCCCCACCCGGCATCCGGCTCGCGCAGCGTCGGCCAGCAGCAGACGACGTCGAGCTGCCCGCGATCACCGGCGCGCAGCGCCGTCCAGAACTGCCCCGAAGGCCCCAGCCCGGCCTCGCGTACCTCGTGGAACAGCGCCATGATCACGTCGTTCGCGTGGTCGTCGGTCAGCTCGTCGGCCGCCTCGATGGGCACGGAGATGACCCGGCCGACGTACGGCGTCGGCTCGGAGACCCGCGACGCCACCCCGACGGGCACGCGCAGCGCACGCAGCGCGGCCTCGGCATCCGCCTGGGCGCGGTCCTGGCGCTCCCGTTCGTCGAGCACGTGCCTACGGTGCGCGGCGAGCGTCTCGATCGCATCCCCGCTCCGCAGCGCCGAGGCGACCTCCGGCAGCGGGACCCCGGCGTCGCGCAACGCCCGGACGATCACGCCGTCGCGCAGCTGCGCCTCGCTGTACTGCCGATACCCCGACCGCTCATCGACCTCGGCCGGCGACAGCACCCCCTTCTCGTCGTAGTGCCGCAGCGCCTTCACGCTCAGCCCGGTCAATCCCGCGAACTCGCCGATACCCCACATGCTTCCAGCATCCCGTCTCCCCCTACGGGAGGGTCAAAACCCGCCCCGCGTCCGTGCCCGGCGAGGGGTGAGGGGCAGGCGATGTCGGAGGCCCGTGGCACGCTGTCCGCATGGAACAACGCGTGAGCTTCATCACCCTCGCGGTCGCCGACGTCGCCCGGTCGCGAGACTTCTACGTGGGCGGGCTGGGCTGGCAGCCGATCTTCGAGGCCGACGAGGTGCTGATGCTCCCCGTCGCCGACCGGGTGATCCTGTCGCTGTGGAGCGTCGAGGGCTTCACCGCCGAGATCGGCGAGGCGCCGGCATCGGGCGTCGCCCCGATCACCCTGTCGCACAACCTCGCCACCTCAGCCGAGGTGGACGCCGTGCTCGCCGAGGCCGAGGCGCTCGGCGCGACGGTCTCCCCCGGGTCTCGCCGAGACTGGGGCGGTTACTCCGGCTACTTCACCGACCCCGACGGGTTCCGCTGGGAGATCGCCGTCAACCCCGGCGACACCGGGGCCTTCGTGCTGCCACCGGCCTGACGCCGTGTCCGGTCACTCGGTGAAGAGGTAGCCGCGTCCGGTCTCGAACCCGGCGATCCGCATGCCGCCGCCGAGCAGCTCCTCCATGCGCGCGCGCAGCCGCAGACGCCACTCGTGCGCGGCATCCGGATCGGAGACGCGCATCGCCTCGACGTCCGCGGGGATCTCCGCGGTCGCCGCGACCGCCTCCGGGGCGGGTGGCTTGGCGATGTCGGCGAGCGCCCATTCGACGTCGAGACGATCGCTCTCGTCCCCGGCGTCCCCGCCGCCGAAGATGCCGTAGCGGTTCACCGAGTAGCCCGTGACCCGGGCGCCGAGCACGGTGAGGAAGAAGTGCGCGTTGCGCGCGACGAGCGGGTCGAAGGTCCAGGTGATGCGGCCGACCTCGCGGGAGAACGCCCACTGACGCTGGTGTTCCTTGAGCTCGCGCCCCCAGCCCCGCCCGCGGTACTCGGGCAGCAGGGCGGTGATGTGCGAGTGCATCGTGCGGCGTCCGGGCTCGCCGAAGAACGCGATGGACGCGCCCACCATCCGCTCGTCGCCGTCCTCGCCGTCGAAGAGGCCGACGACGTAGTTGCCCGACTGCTGCAGGGCGCGCAGGGTCCCGGCGTCGATGACGCGTTCGGGGCCGCGAATGGAGTCGAGCAGGCCTTGGGCGTCGATGATGAGTTCAACGGTGTCGAGATCGCGGATGGTTCGCACGGTCCCAGTCTGCCCCTTCTCGCGCGGATCCGGAATCGCGGGCCCGCGCCGCACCGCCGATCGGGCCTCGATCGCGGGTCGGACCGACGCCGGACGGCTAGAACTCCTCCTTCGTGTCGGGGTCGCCGCCCCAGAGCCGCTCGCCCGAGTCGAGGGCGCTGATCCGCGAGACCTCCTCTGCGGACAGCGCGAAGCCGAACACGTCCAGGTTGTCCCGCTGCCGGGCAGGGTCCGCGGAACGCGGGATCGGCACGGACCCCAGTTCGATGTGCCAGCGGAGCACCACCTGGGCGGGCGTCACCCCGTGCTCCGCGGCGATCGCGACGATCGTCTCGTCGCCCAGCAGCCCCGACCTCCGGCCCAGAGGACTCCAGCTCATCGTCTGGACCCCCAGCTCGGCCGCCGCACGCCGGTGCTCCTCCTGGACGAAATGCGGGTGCAGCTCGACCTGGTCGACGGCCGGCACGACACCCGTCTCCGCGACAACCCGGAACAGGTGCGCCGCCGTGAAGTTGGCCACCCCGATCGAACGCGCCAGCCCCGCCTCCCGCAGCTCGATCAGCCCCCGCCACGCGTCGACGAACCGGCCGATGCGGGGCATCGGCCAGTGGATGAGGTAGAGGTCGACATGGTCGAGCCCGAGCCGGAGGAGCGATTCCTGCAGCGACGCGCGCGCGGCGGCGATCCCGTGCGCCCGGCCGGGGAGCTTCGTGACGATCGTCAGCTCGTCACGCGGCACGCCGGATCGCCGGATGGCCCCGCCCACCTGCTCCTCATTGCCGTAGACCCAGGCGGTGTCGAGCATCCGGTACCCCGCGCGGAGCGCCGACGCCACGGCCTCCTCGCCCAGCTGGTTGGTGCCGAATCCGATGGCGGGAATGCTGTGACCGTCGTTGAGCGTGCGCCGGTCTGGTCTCACCGTCCCGCTCCCGCGACGGCGAGGCCGGCATCCGCCGGCAGCAGATCGAAGACCGGGCCGTCCACGCACACGAGCGGCCCCTCCTCGGCCGCGGAGTGCGCGGTCGGCGCGGCGCAGCCGTGGCAGTATCCGAGGCCGCAGGCCATGTGCGCCTCCAACGACACCTGCGCTCCGACACCCCATTCCGCCGACAGCTCGGCGGCCAGTCGCGACAGCCTGGTCGACCCGCAGACCATGATGGCGTCCGGCGGCGATGCGGCGAACCGCCGGCGCAGCAGCTCGCCGAGCCGCTGCACCGAGCTCGACCCGTCCTCGTCGCACACCGGGATCGCCTCCGCGCCGAGCTCGGCGCAGTCCTCGGCCCCGATCACGGACGAGGCGGTGTTGGCGCTGAGCACGGCATCCACCCGGATCCCGGTGCCACGGGCATCCTCGGCGACACCCATGACCGCGCACACCCCGATGCCGCGCCCGATCAGCAGCAGGCGCTGGGCACCCGCCGGGATCTCGAATCCGCGCCCCAGCGGCCCGGTGAGCAGCACACTGCTGCCCACCGGCACCTCGCTGAGCGCAGCGGTGCCGCGTCCGATGACGTTGTAGATGAGCTCGACGATCCCCTCGGCCGGACGCCGACGGTGGATGGCCATCGGTCGCGGCAGGAGGATCCGATCCCCCGTCGCCCCGGGCACGGTCACCATCACGAACTGCCCCGCCTGCGCGGACGCCGCGATCTCCGGGCTGCGCAGCGTCAGCCGCAGATACCGCCCGCCCGCGACGGCGTGGCCGACCACGTCCGCGTGCTCCCAGGTCGGCTCGACCCGCGGGACCACCTCCGCCGGACGCAGCGTGACGAGCCCGTCCAGGCCCGATGTCCCCCGCGAGCTCATGACGCCGCATCCAATCTGATCAGGGTGCGCAGCAGCACAGAGGTGCCGGCGGCCAGGTCGCTCATCTCGGTGTGCTCCTCCGGTACATGGCTCAGCCCGTCCCTGCTGGGCACGAAGATCATGCCGGTCGGGGTGATCGTGTTGATCTGCTGGCTGTCATGGCTGGCGCCGCTGGGCATCACCCGGTACGGCTGCCCCTCCGCGCGCGCGCTCTCGACGATGTGGCCGGCGACCCAGGACGGCAGCACCACGGGCGACGTGTCGCCCATCGGCTCCACGGTCAGCGAGGTCCCGCGGCGGTGCGCGATCTGCCGGAACAGGGCGACCAGCGCGTTCGCCGTCTCGCGCTGCCGGTCGCTGTCGACGTCCCGGACGTCCACCGTGAAGACCACCCGGCCCGGGATGGTCGTGATCGAGCCCGGATGCACGTCGAGCCTCCCCACGGTCACGCGCGTGCCGTGATGCGCGGGGTCGGTCGCGATCGCGTCGCAGCCCAGCACGCACTCCGCCGCCGTGACCAGCGCGTCCTTCCGGAGGTGCATGGGCGTCCCGCCGGTGTGCGACGCCTGACCGGTGACGGTGACCTCGAACCGCGTGCTCCCGGAGATGACGTCGACCACGCCGATGCCGCCACCGCGAGACTCCAGGACGCCCCCCTGCTCGATGTGCAGCTCGACGAACGCGAACCAGTCGGACGGATCCCACCGTGCCTCGGCGATCCGATCCGGCCGCAGGCCGGCCGAGGCCATCGCCTCCGCCATCGTCGTCCCCGCCGCGTCGCTGAGCTCGTGCGTGTCCTTCGCGGTCGTCAGCCCGGCGATCATCCGGCTTCCATTGCAGGCCTGACCGAACCGCGCACCCTCCTCCGCCGCGAAGACGACGAACCGCCAGGGTCGCGAGCGCGGGATGTCCTGCTCGACGGCGACACGGGCGACCTCCATCGCCGCCACCACGCCGGCGATGCCGTCAAACCTGCCCCCCTCGGGGACGCTGTCGAGATGCGACCCGGTGCCGATGGCCGCGAGACCGGCATCCGCGGTCGGCACGGTCGGCGCCAGCTCGGCGATCGTGTTGCCCGCCGGGTCGGTGGCGACCACGAGGCCGAGGCCCGTCATGTGCTCGGCGAACCGCTCGTGCGCGCGACGCTCCAGGGCGGTGTACGCCAGCCTCGTGACGCCGCGGCCCGGCTCGCTCATCGCCGCGAACCCGTCGATGGCCGCCGCGATGCGCGC
>JBASAE010000352.1:0-1771 GCA_049654285.1 Microbacterium sp. | reverse complement strand
ATCCATCCGGAGCGCGCGTGCGGCCGGAGCCGACGTGGGAACCCGCTGCCGTTCCGGTCGCCGCGGAGTCCGTCGCCCGTAGTCGGCGTCGGCGTCGGCTGGTCGTGGCGCTCGCGGGCGTCGGCGCCGTCCTGCTCGCGGGCGTCGGGGTGGCGGCGTTCCTGTGGCTGCAGGTGCTCCGGATCACCGATGTGAGCCTCGACCAGACGGCGGCGATCGAGGCGTCCGGCACCACGATGACGATCTCGGTGAGCCGCGCGCTCGACCCGGTCGACGCCTCCCAGGTGCGCATCGAGCCGGCGGTGCCGTTCACCCTCGACGGCTCGGACGCCTCGAAGATCGGCATCCGCTTCACCGACGCCCTCGACGACTCGACCAAGTACACGGTCACGATCGACGGCGCCACGGTGGCGGGCGGTGGTGCCTCCACCGATCTGCAGACGTCGTTCCGCACGCCGAAGTCGCGCGTCCTCCTCCTGCTGCGCGACAAGGGCGACGACAAGATCTTCGCGACCGACCTCGCCGGCGAGAAGGCCGTGCCGGTCTTCGCGCACGCGCGGATCACCGGCTTCCGCGCCTCACCCGAGGTGATCGTCGTCGCGGTGGAGGAGAAGGACGGCTCGCATCTGATCGCGATGGACCGCGACGGGTCCCATCAGCGGGAGCTCCCGCTGCCCGGCGCGGGCTATGTGCAGGGGCTGCAGCTCTCGGACAGCGGCGGCCTGGTCGGGTACACCTTCTCCGACCGTGATCTGACCGAGACCTCGGGCCGGGCGAGCGTGCTGGTCACCCAGTCGGTGAAGGGCGGGTCCGCACCGCGCGTCGTGCAGGTCGACGGCAAGGACGCCAGCACATCCGACTGGAGGTTCGCCCCCGGCTCGGCGCAGGTGCTGTTCATCGACTTCAACGCGGCGCTGCTGATGCAGCGCGCGGATGCGGACGCCCAGGCCACCTCGTTCGGCCTGGCGGCGCGCATCCTCGGCGTCGCGCACGACGCGCGGACCGCGATCGTCCAGCGCACCGACGGATCGATCACCGTGCTGGACCTCGCGGACGGCACGGAGAAGCCGCTGCCGGCGACCACGCCCGACTACGGCGCGCCGACCACGGTCGTGCCGTTCCCCGGCGGATCACTGCAGCACGTCGTGCAGCGCACGGCCCAGGGCATGCCGACCGGGCAGGCGGTCATCCGCGTCGACGGGGAGGGCGCCGCGAAGCCGCTCATCGAGGTCAGCGGCGCGGACTCGATCATGCAGGTCTGCGTCGCCCCGAGCGGTCAGTACGCCGCGGTCGTCGTCGCGCCCGATCTGACGGCGAACCCCTACGACGACCTGCTGGTCCCGCTGCCGACGACACTGCACACCCACCTGTTCGACCTGAGGTCGGGGGCGACCCTTCCGGTGCTCGCCGGCTTCGACATCTCCTGGTGCCAGACGCCGCCGAGGCCCTGAGATGACGACGCTGCGCCCCGCGACCCGCGAAGACCTGCTGCCGCTGCCGACCTCGGTGGCCCCGCTGCTGCTCGGGGCCGAGCTGCGCACCGTGGTCGACGGCGCCGAGGTGCGGCTGCGCATCACCGAGGTGGAGGCTTACCATGGCAAGGGGACAGGGTCGGTCCCCGACCCCGGCTCGCACGCCCGCATGGGCTACACCCTGCGCAACGCCACGATGTGGGGTGAGCCGGGTCATCTGTACGTATACCTCAGCCACGGCATCCACTCGTGCATCAACGTCGTGTGCGGCCCCGAGGGCGAGGCGGGCGGTGTGCTGC
>JBASAE010000351.1:0-1759 GCA_049654285.1 Microbacterium sp. | reverse complement strand
CCGCTCCGCCCGCCGCTTCGAGCGCCTGCTCGAGCGTCCCGTGCGACGGGGTGAGGCCGCCGAGCGCGAGCGCCTGGGTCAGCTCGACGCGGCGGGCGCCGATCTCCCGGGCGATGCTGACGCCCGCGGCGTCCTGGACGACGACTTCGAGCGCGATCGGCATGACCCCATTCTGCCGGGTACACTCCGCTCCCGCTTCCCTTCGGTGAAGAACTTCGTTAGTCTAACTAAACAAATGAGCTCCGCTACCTCCGACGACTTCCACACCGCCGCCACCGATCTCCGTCTGGCGACCTTCCGTCTTGCGCGGCGCCTCCGGAGCGAGCGCGCCCTCGACTCGATGAGCGATGCGCAGTTCGCCGTCCTCGGAACGCTGCGCATGCACGGCAGGGCCACCCTCGGCGCCCTCGCCGAACGCGAACAGGTCACCGCCCCCTCGATGAGCCGCACGGTCAGCTGCCTCGAGGAGCAGGGCTTCGTCGCGCGCGTCCCCGATGCGGATGACCGCCGGCGGGTCTACATCGACATCACGCCGGAGGGCAGGGCGGTGGTCGCCGACACCATCAGCAGGAGGGACTCCGCGCTGGCCGAGGCCCTCGCCGAGCTCGGCTTCACCGCCGCGGAGCTCGACACGATCCGGAAGGCGAGCGACCTGATGCGGAAGGTGGCCGAACGATGAGCGCCGCCCCTCGCCGCGCCGCCCCCGCGATGTTCCGGTCGCTGGCGAACCGCAACTACCGCATCTGGTTCCTGGGCGCGATCATCTCGAACATCGGCGGCTGGATGCAGGCGACCGCACAGGACTGGGTCGTGCTGACCGAGCTCACCGACAACGACGCCACGGCGATGGGCGTGACCATGGCGCTGCAGTTCGGGCCGCCGCTGGTGCTGGTGAGCGTCACCGGCTGGGTCGCCGACCGGTTCGACCGGCGCAAGGTGCTGCTCACCACCCAGGCCACCCTGATGGTGCTCGCGATCGGCGTGGCGGCCCTGCTGCTCACCGGTGTCATGACGCTGCCGCTGATGCTCCTGTTCGCGCTGTGCTTCGGCATCACCAACGCCTTCGACGCGCCGGCGCGGCAGGCGTTCGTGTCCGACATGGTCACCCTGGACGACACCTCGAACGCCGTCGCCCTGAACTCGGCGTCGTTCAACATGGCCCGCCTGATCGGCCCGGCGATCGGCGGCATCGCGATCGTCGCGCTGGGCTCCGGCTGGGTGTTCGTCGCCAACGCCGTGACCTTCCTGGCGATGCTCCTCGCGCTGACCCTGATCCGCAGGGGCGAGCTGATCCCGCGGGTGAAGGGCAAGCACGGCGGTGGCGGGCTCGCCGCCGGATTCCGCTACGTGATGCGCCGCAGCGACCTGAAGGTCGTGTTCGTGATGGTGTTCCTGATCGGCGCGTTCGGCATGAACTTCCCGATCTTCGCGTCGACCATGGCCCTGGAGTTCGGCAAGGGCGCCGACGGCTACGGCCTGCTCAGCTCGGTGCTCGCGATCGGCTCCCTCGCCGGCGCCCTGCTGGCCGCGCGCCGCGACCGGGCACGGGTGCGGGTGCTGGTGATCTCGGCCGGCGGTTTCGGCGCGGCATCCCTCGTCTCAACCCTCATGCCGACCTACTGGTCGTACGCGGTGGTGCTGATCTTCGTCGGGTTCTCGACCGTGTCGATGCTGACCACCGCGAACGGCTACGTGCAGACCACGACCGATCCCGCGCTGCGCGGCCGGGTGCTCGCGCTGTACATGGCCGTCGTGATGG
>JBASAE010000350.1:0-2027 GCA_049654285.1 Microbacterium sp. | reverse complement strand
TACGCCTTCAGCGCATCCGCGACCGAGGTGCCGGTGACGACGTCGAGGGTGGCCTGCTGCAGCAGGACGGACACCTGCGGGTAGGCGGCGAGACCCGGGCGGTAGCTGGTGATCGGCAGCACCTCGTCGCTGACGAAGGTCAGCATCTTGTCGGATGCGAGGATCTTCTCGTTGACGTCGTTGCGCGGGGTGATCGACAGCGTGCCGGCCGTGCGGGCCTCGAACGCCTCGGGCGAGTTCATGAACGCCAGCAGCTCCCAGGCCAGTTCGGCGTGCTTCGAGTTGGGGTTCAGCACGCGGCCGGTGCCGCCCGACATCGAGACGAAGTCCTGACCGTTCACGCCCGCGCCCGGCTTCATCGCGGGGATCTTGGTGTAGCCCACGACGGTGTCGCGGTCGGCCATCGGCGCGGTGCCGACGCCCTCGGCGGGGTTGACGACGGCGCGCCAGAAGTAGTCGCCCTCCATCAGGATGCCGATCTTGTTCTCGGCGAAGAGCTGGAACGAGGTGTCGCGCCCGGATGCCTCCTGCTGCAGCACCGGGTCTCCGAGCTTCTCGTCGACGTAGATGGTGCGGTACAGGTCGAGCGCTTCCTTGAGGCCCTTGTCGTCGCCGATCCACTTGCCCTTCTCGTACACCTGCGAGCCGGTGCCGACCAGGACGGGCAGCAGCCCCTGCATGGTCGTCGCCTCGCCCATCGCGGTGCCGGCGTTGAGCTGGATCGGCGTGACCCCGTCCACCTTCTTCAGGCTGCGCGCGGCGTCGAGGACGTCGTCCCAGCTCGTCGGCTGCCAGTCGGCGGACAGTCCGGCCTTCTCGAAGAGGGACTTGTTGTAGTAGAGCACCCGGCCGTCCGCACCCTGCGGCACGCCATAGCGCTTGCCGTCGAACGACAGCGCGTTCTGCACGGCATCCGGGATCTGCGACCAGCCGTCCCACTTGTCGACGGCGGCGCCGCCGACGTCGGAGAGCGGCTTGATGTAGCCGGCGTCGGCGAACTCGCCCACCCAGATGCCGTCCATGCCGATGATGTCGGCGCCCTTGCCCGACTGCAGGTCGAGGGCGATCTTCGTCTTGTAGTCCTCGTCGTCCACGCCCTGAGGCTGGAACTCGACCGTGACGTCCTTGCCCTCGGCCTTCATCGCCTTCTCGAAGCCGGGGACGACGTAGCTGGCGATCCAGTCGGCCTCGGCGGCGTTCTTGCCGCCGGTGATCGAGTTGGTGGTGAGCGTGAGCGTGACGGGCCCCGTCTCCTCGGCAGCGGGCTCCGAGCCACCGGAGCATCCGGCGAGGATCACGGTGCCGACCGTGGCGAGCGCGAATGTCGTCAGGAGACGACGCTGTGCTGTGCTGGGCATCTTCGACCTTTCTCTGTGGCGGGCGTCTCCGCTCCGCCTCTCGGGTGTTGCAGGTTTCTACTGGGCGGCTTCCGCACGGGGGTCGAGCGCAAGCCCCTTCGACGAGGCGATGGCACGGATCATCCGCTGCCCTGTGCGCACGTCGTCGATGGACTCCGCGACGCCAGCCCCCTCGGGCCGCTCGCCGCGCACCATCGCCTCCATCGCGAACAGCTCGTTCTCGAAGGCCTCCTGTTGCATCCAACGGGTCTCGGTGACCGCCGAGCCGAGGCCGGGGCGGCCCTCCCACACCCGGAGGATCGTGGGCAGGTTGGTGACGTACGGGACGCCGAACACCAGCTCGATCGACCCCGTCTCATGGTGGAACGTGACGGTCTCTCGGTAGTCCGGGCAGGCGTCGATGTAATGCCAGTCGACCGTCCAGGGCGTGCTGTCGCGGGCGAGCTCGCCGCGCAGGTGCACGGACCCGGGCATCCTCTCGCCCCAGTGCTCGGCGTACCGCACCTCGCCGAGCCCTCCGACGAGCATGCGCAGCAGTCCGATGTCGTGCACGATCGACCCCAGCACGACGTTGGTGTAGAGCGTGCGCAGGTCCTTCGGCAGCGTCGTTCCGATCGCGCCGTCGACGACCGACTCGGTGCCCGCGATCAACGGGGCGAGCATCTCGGG
>JBASAE010000349.1:0-1624 GCA_049654285.1 Microbacterium sp. | reverse complement strand
GGTGCGCGGCGTCCATGATCTCGGCCCGGCCGGTGACGCCGGCCAGCGGGAGGCCGGCGGCGATGCCCTTGGCGGTGGTGACGAGGTCGGGCTCGATTCCGAAGACCTCGCTGGCGAACATCGATCCGGTGCGGGCGAACCCGGTCTGCACCTCGTCGGCGATGAAGACGACGCCGCTGGCCCGGCACCAGTCCACGATCTCGTTCAGGAATCCGTCGGCGGGCACGATGAACCCGCCCTCGCCCTGGATCGGCTCGATGATCACCGCGGCGACGCTGTCGGCGCCGATCTGCTTCTCGATGAGAGCGATCGCCCGGGCGGCGGCCTGGGGCCCGGTGAGACCGTCGCGGAACGGGTAGGAGCCGGGCACCCGGTACACCTCGGGGGCGAACGGCCCGAAGCCCGCCTTGTACGGCATCGCCTTGGCGGTGAGCGCCATGGTGAGGTTGGTGCGACCGTGGTAGCCGTGGTCGAGCGCGACGACGGCCGGGCGGCCGGTGTGCTTGCGGGCGATCTTGATCGCGTTCTCGACCGCCTCGGCGCCGGAGTTGAACAGTGCGCTCCGCTTGGCGAAGTCGCCGGGGGTGAGCCGGTTGAGCGCCTCGGCGACGGCGACGTACGACTCGTACGGCGAGACCATGAAGCAGGTGTGCGTGAACTGCGCGGCCTGCGCCGCCACGGCGGCTGCGACCTTCGGGTGCGCGTTGCCCACCGTGGTCACGGCGATGCCCGAGCCGAGGTCGATGAGCGAGTTGCCGTCGGCGTCGACGACGACTCCCCCGCCCGCGGCGACGGCGGCGATGGGGATCGAGTGCGAGACGCCGGCGGCCACCGCGTCCGCCTTGCGGGCGAGGATCTCGGTGGAACGGGGGCCGGGCAGGGGGGTGAGGACGCGGCGTACCTGCGGGAGGGCGGGCCCGCCCTGCGTGAGGGTCTCGTCGATGAGGGTCATGCCTGCCACGGTAGATCGGACGGATGCCGGGCGCATTCGCCGGAGCGTATAGTCGTGGGTGAGATTCTGCCAGGCTGTATAAGCATTCACCCAGGAATGTCGGAGCCGGGGCCCTTCCCGCGCACACATGAATCCTCCCTCGCGGGCCGTGTGCGGGAGCCGGCAAGGAGGACGAGCATTGGACGCCACGGGACCGACGCTGCGCACACTGCTCGCGCAGCCCGCGCTCCGGCTGCGCCTGATCTCTCCGCATCTGCCCGACGATGCCCTCGACCGTCCGGTGCGCTGGGTGCACAGCACCGATCTCGCCGACCCGACGCCGTTCCTCGCCGATGACCTGGCACTGCTGACCACAGGCACCCAGTTCGAGGATATTCCGATCGCAGCATATGTAGATCGCGTCGCTCGTCGCGGCGTGATCGCACTCGGCTTCGGCACCGAGGTGCACCGCGCCGGCGTACCCGACGAGCTCGTCGCGGCCTGCGACCAGCGGGGCATCCCCCTGTTCGAGGTGCCCTATGAGACGCCGTTCATCGCGGTCGCCCGTGCGCATGCCGAAGCCATCGCCGAGCAGGCGTACGCCCGGCGCACCTGGGCGCTGGAGGCGCAGCGCGCACTGGCGATCGCCGCGCTGCGCGGCCTGGACGCCGCGCTCACCGAGCTGTCCCGGAG
>JBASAE010000348.1:0-6015 GCA_049654285.1 Microbacterium sp. | reverse complement strand
CTCAGCTCTACCGTCTGCACTTCACCCGGGTAGGTGATCCGCACACTGCCCTGACCGGATTCGATGGGAAGGTCACCCCAGACATCCGATGTGAACGGAGAGGCACTCGACCCGTTCCCGGTGATGTGACTTCCGGGGACATATGTATACCCGGAGGTGAGGATCTCCACCTGATCGACCCACTGATTCTGCACCCTGTCGATATCGTGGACCATGAAGCTCAGCCCGGTCACAGGCTGGTTGAAGGTCAGAGTGAAGTCGATGTACTGTCCGTTCCGAACATTCGTGATCTGAAGCTCGATGTACTTCCAGGCACCGGAACCCGTGGTCTGGGCGACCTTACCGGTGTTCCCTGGTGTGGAGCTGAAGCCCAAGCTCGCCTTGACGCCTGTCAGATCGCCGTTGACATCGTAGAACAACACCTCACTGGGCCTGGAGCCGACCTGTAGTCCCTGGAAGTTCGTAGACGGCGAGCAGACGGAAGCAGCGTGTGCCGCCACGGGAACAGCCACCGCGATCGCAGGAACCGCCCAGGCCATGGCCTTGGTGACCGTCCGACGGCTGACGCCAGCCGATTGTTCGTTCGAAGTCATATGATTCCCCTCCGGCTCATCTCTCCGCCCGCGATCCCCAGACGGCGACAGGCGAACACCATCCCACCCGGATAGTGCGACAATACAAGCTCATGCTAGCACAACGACACCGGGACAGAACGAGAATGTCGTACCCCCTGCGGAGGCCGCCCGGCGAACATCGCGTCAGCTCATGGTGGCGTCGTACGCTGTTGATGCTGCGGGGTCGTCTCGCGAACGGAGCGGATGGTGGCACGATCGATGGCTGACAGGATGCTCCTGTATGTGCAAGGAGGACCGCTCTTCCGACGCCCGGACGGATCGCTGGGCATCCATGCGAAGACGGTGAGTGGGCTCCGCGCCTTCGCGGACCGGTGGAACGGTCCCGTCGCGATCAGCACACTGCAACCGCCCATCGAGGTCATGGAGGGACCCGCCGGTCACGTCTGGCTGCACACCGGTTCCGACGTCTCCGTGATACCCGCCATCACGCCGTCAGCCCTCGACGAGCTTCGCCCCGCTGTCATCCACGCGACCGTCAACACCCCGGGCGTCGGTGTCCTCGTCGCCAGCCGCCACCCCACGGTGATGGCCGATGACTACGCCCCCTCAGTGCGTACCGATATCATGCTGATCAATGCTAGTGGCCCTGTGGATCGCGTGCGGATACGGGCCGGGGCGTTGCGCACCAGGCATCGCTTCGACGACATCGCACGGCGTGCCACCGGTTTCCAGGCCAACGGATACGCCTCCTTCGAGCACTACCAGAGACTTCATCCGCTGGCATTGCGCTACTTCGACCACCGGATCCTCCGCGCGGATGTGCGAGAGGCCCGCTCGCGGACGCTCAGCCGAGACCGCCCGGTCCATATCGCCTATTCCGGCCGCCTCGAGGAGATCAAGGGCGTCCGGCATCTTCCGGGACTCGCACGGGAACTCGTCCGCCGCGGCATCGACTTCCGAATGTCCGTGTTCGGCGCCGGCCCCCTCGCCCGCTTGATCGGAGAATCCCCGAACACGACCCTTCATGGGCACGTCGACTTCGAGACGACGTGGAAAGAGCACATGTCGCACGTCGATGTCATGTTGTTCCCGCACCTGCAGGGCGATTCCTCAAGCACCTACTATGAAGGCATGGGACTGGGGGTTCCCGCTCTGGGCTTCTCGAACGCAACGCTCACACCTCTGCTGCGCGACGGTGGAGGCGGCTGGGAGGTGCCTCGCGGCGCCGTGGGAAGGATGGTTGACATCATCGAGTCCGTGATCTCGAACCCGGTTTTGCTCACAGAGCAGTCAACTCGGGCGATCCACTACATGAGTCAGTATCCGATGGAGCAGGTCTTCGACGAACGCGTGGACGATTTCCGTCGAGCCGCTGGAGTAGGTGCGGCATGACCACGAATCCCCGTTCAACGATCAAGTCTCGAATGCTGAGCGTGGTCCGGAGAGGGCCTACTGAGATTCTCTGGACCCCCCCTGACGTGCGCGGAGGAAACGTTCTGTACTACTGGCTGCGCGCGGCGTCACGGCAAGCCGCCGGAACGGACGCCCATGTTCTCGGGACTGCACATGCGGAGACCTGGCTGCGCGCCTTCCCGCGCCTGCGCGAGCTGACCCGAGCCCCACACGAAGTGCGGATGAATGACCGCCGGCTCCCTCCTGGCGTCCTGCAGCATTTCGGCACGGATTTCACCGTCGACGAACTCGACGATTTCATCGCGAAGTACCTGATGTCATCTCCCAGTACCTTTGCCGACCATGTGGCGGCGCAGCACGGGCTGGATCTGACGATCAATATCAGACACGGAGCGGACTACTACAGTCACCCTGGCGCACGGGGCGCATTCTCCTTCGACGTCCCTGAGTACGTACGCACGGCAGTTCGCCTTGTTGCGGAACAAGCTCCGATCACAGGCATCCGGCTCGTCAGTGACAACCTGGACTGGTGTACCGCCAAGCTGGCGTGGCTGAACGAAATAGCCCCCGTATCCGTGCCAGGACAAGAAGCCGACCCGATCGACCATCTCGCGACCCTCACTGCATCACCCCGGTTGATCCTCGCGAACTCAACCTTCTCCTACTGGGGCGGCTATCTGTCCTCCTGGCTGCACCCGCACGATGTCGCAGACGCGCCGTCAGGTGTATGGGCGCCGAGCTTCCATAACCGCTATTTCCCGGACGGCGGGCGTGCGACCCAGCTCAATCCGCGCTGGACGATTATTGAGGAGATTCCCGGCGGCTGGGACGGCTGAGTCAATCGCCCCTCATGCCATAGAGCCGACTCACGACATCACCCCACTGGGCGACGACCCGCTCAGCGGAATATTGCTGTGCCCCCTGCGCAGCGTTCCGACCGCGGACAACCAGCTCATCCGGATGCCCGAGTACACGGCGCAAGGACGTAACATACTGATCCTCGTCATCCTGGGGGATCAGGTAGCCGTCCACATTGAGCATCAGTTCGCGCAAACCCGGGGAACAATCGTACGCCATCGTCGGGATCTGCGCTCGTGCCGCTTCGAGCACCGTCATACCGAATCCTTCGGTCCGCGAGGTCAGCATGTTCATGTGTGCTTGGCGGAAGACAAGGGCGGAGTCGTCCGTCCAACCCATCAGCTTCACGCGATCGGTTCCAGACGCACGGACCAGTTCTTCGAGCTTTCCTCGCTCAGGCCCCTCGCCGTAGAGATGCAGTTCCCACGGGGAGGACGGGTCGCTGCTGGTTGCACGGAGGAAGATGCGAATCATGTGATCCAAACGTTTCTCCGGTGAGAATCGGGCCAGAGCCACGACCACCCGAGCACGTCGCTCAGCTCCGGCTGCCGCGTCATCCGCCGAAACCATATCCCGGGGGGCATGGGGGTTGGGCACACTGAACGTCGGCGCTTCCACGATCTCCGCAAACTGTTCCGCATCCGCAGCGCTGAGCACCACAAGGCCTTCGACATGTCGAAACGCGTCCCGAAGTTTCCTGAGTGTGGGCGGGTGGATCCCGGCGCTGTTGAATGCCCCGTGATACTGTCCGACGACGACCGCCCCGCGGCCAGGCCTATACCCGGTGTCAGCGAGCATTTGCGCGGTGAGATCGCTGGTGAGTAGGACGAGAGCATCGTCTCCGAGGGTCTCGATGAACTGCCGGAACCTCCGCAATGACAGTCGTCGATCGAGCCTCTTCACGATCAGGAGGGGAGAAAGCAGCACCCTCTTCCAACCCGGATGCCCCCGGCCACGCAGCAACGGGCGCCCCTGCAGCCAGTAGTTCCGGAAGACGACGAGATCCGCTCCCTCGTCACCCTCCCCCGGCAGCACCGTCACGATTTCGACTTGCCGACTGCTCCTGCGAAAAGCGTCCGCAAGGTTGGCGATCACCGTCTCCACGCCTCCGTGTCCCGGGTAGCGGCCCGCAACGATGACCACTCTCCGCCACCTTCTGAGATGTGCCACGTTCGCCCCACCCATCATGTGCCCGGCTCCTCTCCGGCTCCTATGCTAGAGCGAGCGCTATCGTGACGACGATTGAAGTAGAATGAGGTGGCTATGACCGTCGGATGGCGGGACACCTGGCCCGGCGTGCTGCGCAAGACCGCGGTGCGCTGGTCGCAGCCGAAGCACTGGCGGGATCGCGGGAAGGTGCTCCGCGGCCTCGACCTGCCCACCCTCCGTCGGCAGCCCGGGTCGATCTGGGGCATCGCGATGGTCAAGAACGAGGCGGACGTCCTCGCACGCACGATCGAGCATCTGTTCGCGCAGGGTGTCGACCGGATGCTCGTGGTCGACAACGGCTCGGACGACCACACACCCGAGCTGCTGCAGGAGCTCGCCCACCGGCATCCGATCGACATCGGCACGGACGCCGAGGTCGGGTACTTCCAGTCGCACAAGATGTCCGCCCTCGCCGAGCACGCACGGCGGGCGGGCGCCGACTGGGTGATCCCGTTCGACGCCGACGAGTTCTGGTTCGCCCCGGACGCCACGGTGGCGGACTTCCTGCGGACGTCCACGGGGACGCGCGTCGAGGCCGAGCTGTTCAACGTCTTCCCCACCAGAGCGCACCCCGTCCTGGACGGCCTGGGCGGCGAGGTGCGCTTCGACATGCGCCCCCATCTGCTGCGCAAGGTCGCGGCGCAGACGCATCCGCTGCTCTGGATCGGGATGGGCAACCACCTCGCGCTGCGACCGGGCGACAGCAGCGGCGGGCTGCGGGTCGTGCACCTGCCGTGGCGCAGCGAGGAGCAGCTGATGCGCAAGCTGCGTCAGGGGGCCGCGGCGTACCGGACGACCGGCATCGACACGCTGGGCGGGCACTGGAAGTCGCTCGGCGAGGCGGACGACGAGCGTCTGCACGCGCTGTGGCAGGGTCTGCTCGACGGTCGGACGGACCCGGCGCTGGGCTGGCATCCGGTCGGGCCCTTCACCGAGATCGACCTGTCCTCGTGGCAGAGCTGGGACCCGGAGCGGCTGATCGCGGACGGGCTCGACCCGCAGAGGCCGACGTTCTGATGCCCCTCCGCGAAGAACTCGGCCAGGCGAGCTGGTTCGCCCGGAAATATCGCACACCCGCGCGCATCCGGCGGCAGGCGCGGATGCACCGCGACCTCACGCTGCCCGTGCTGCTTCGGTCGTCGCGCCGCCCGGGGTCGATCTGGGGATCTCCCTGGTGCGCGATGAGCTCGGCGTGCTGCCGCACGCGATCACGCACCTGTTCGATCAGGGCGCCGATCACGTGCTGATCGCCGACAACCGCTCGACCGACGGCACAAGCGAGTGGCTGCTCGACGCCGCTGCGCACGATCCACGCATCCACGTCGCGCTCGACGCGCAGCCCGCGCACTGGCAGTCCGAGAAGACGACCCGGCTGGCGCGCGCCGCCTGGCAGGCGGGAGCGGACGGGATCGTCCCGTTCGACGCCGACGAGTTTTGGTTCGCACCGGACGCCCGGGTGGCCGATTGGCTGCGCGCACAGACCGTCTCGCTGGTGCACGCGGACTTCCACCACATGGTGCCCGTGGGGACCGTCTCTGGCCCGCTCGCGGAGTCGGATTTCTGGATCGACCGGAACCCGTCATTCCCCGGGAAGGTCGCGGTCAGATCGTATCCCCTGCTCTGGATCGGGCCGGGCAATCACAGCGCCGCACGCGTCGGCGGAGCGGCGGGCGGCCTGTCGATCGCCCATGCGCAGTACCGGGATCCCGCCCAGGTGGCGCGGAAGGTGCGCCAGGGAGCCGCATCGGCGCAGCTCACCGGCGAGGGTCGTCACGCTGCCCCGCGAGCGGAGCCATGCAAGTGGACCGCTCCGCTCTCGGCCTAACTCAGCTCCCCCAGCACGACCAGCTTCGCGAACTCCGGCACAGCCTGCTGCACCTCGTCGAAGGTGCCCTCGCCCGCGATCTCGCCGTCGCTCAGGAACACGAGCCGGTCGGTGTCGCGCACGGTCGAGAGACGG
>JBASAE010000347.1:0-3094 GCA_049654285.1 Microbacterium sp. | reverse complement strand
ACAAAGGAGTCCCCTGTGAAACGACCCGTACGCCTCGCCGCCGTCGCGGCCGCCGGCATCCTCGCGCTGGCCCTCAGCTCGTGCTCCGGCTCAGCGCCGGCAGGGGAGGAGAGCGCCGGAGGAACGACCCGGATCAAGGTCGCGACGATCGGCGTGACCACGGAGGGCAGCCTGTTCCTCGGCATCGACCAGGGCTTCTTCGCCGAGGAAGGACTCGAGGTCGAGACCTCCGTCGTGGCGAACGCGCCGGCGGGCCTCGCCGCCGCCCAGAGCGGCCAGGTCGAGATCGCCTACACGCCGACCATCCCCCTGCTGAACGCGCTGAGCCAGGGCGTTCCGCTCAAGGTCGTGAGCGCGGCGGACGGCTACCCCGAGCAGGCGGCGGAACATCCCGAGGACTTCGACTCCACCGGGCTCTTCGCCGCGATCGGCAGCGACATCTCGTCGGTCGCCGACCTCAAGGGCAAGACGATCGCGGTCCCGGCTCGCAACGCGCAGCTGGAGGTCGTCGTCTCCGACGAGCTCCGGAACGCCGGCGTCGATCCCGCATCCCAGGTGGAATGGGTCGTACTCGACTTCACCTCGGCGCTCTCGGCGCTCCAGGGCGGCACCGTCGACGCGGCGGCACTGGTGAACCCGTTCAGCACCCAGGCGAAGGACGCCGGGGCACATCAGCTCTCCGCTCCGTCGATCGGGTTCTTCGAGGGAGGAACGACGGCGGTGTGGGCGGCCGGCTCCTCCACTATCGAGAAGAAGCCGGAGGTCGTCGCGGCGTTCCAGCGCGCCATCGCGAAGGCGAACGAGTACGCGAACCAGCACCCGGACGAGGCCATCCAGGCCGGGATCGACGCCACGGGATCAAAGCTCAGCGTGGATCAGGTCAAGCTCCCGGCGTGGCCGGTCGTGATGGACGTGGCGGATCTCGAGCGCACCAACCGGAAGATGGCCGAGCTCGGCTTCCTCAAGACCCCCGTCGAACTCGACGGTGTGGTGCTGGAGGCGAAGTAGCGTCCGCATGTTCCGCACCCGTCTGCTTCAGTACGGCCTGGGAGTGCTCGGAGCCGTGGTCGCGATCTGCGTCTGGCAGCTCGCGGCCACGGCGGGCCCTCTCGCCGGTTCCCCGCTCCCGACGGCGGGCGAGTCCTTCACGGCGCTCCTCGGGCTCCTCGGAAGCGGGGAGATGTGGGTCGCGACGGGCGTGACGGTCCTCACCGCATTCCTGGGGATCCTGCTCGCGGCCGCCGGCGGCATCCTGCTCGGGGTCTGGATCGGCGTCTCCCCGTTGGCGATGCACGCCACCCGGGTGCCGATCGAGTTCCTCAAGCCGATACCGCCCATCGTCATCCTCCCGATCGCCGTCCTGGTGCTCGGTCCCACGGCGGACATGGCCGTGTTCATCGTCTTCTTCGGCTGCTTCATCTCGATCGCCGTCCAGGCCGCGGCCGGGGTGTTCGACACCGACCCCGTCGCGCGAGACACGGGACGCTCCTACGGCATGACGCGAAGCCGGATCCTCCTGAACATCGTCCTCCCGAGCGCGCTCCCGTACATCGGCACCGCGCTCCGGGTCGCCGCGCCCACCTCGCTGATCGCCGTCGTGGTCGCAGGTCTCCTCGGCGGTGCCCCCGGCCTCGGCCAGAGCCTGCTGCTCGCCCAGCTCGACGGCGACCGGCCCCGGCTGTTCGCCTATGTCCTGATTCTCGGCGTCCTCGGCCTGCTGGCTCAGGGGACCGCGACGGTCGTCGAACGCCGCCTGCTGCACTGGCACCCGCAGTACCGGAAGGCGGTCGACGGATGAGCGCTCCCCTCACCTCCTCGATCCCCGCGCGGACGAGGGTCGTCCGCGCCCGGCAGCGACCCGGCGTGCGCCGCGGTGTTCTGATCGGAACCGAGATCGCCGTGCCCATCGTGCTGGTGGCGGTGTGGTGGCTGGTCTCGGCGCAGTCGACCAACACGTTCTTCCCTCCGCTGCAGACCATCGTCGAGCGGTTGACGGAGATGATCTCGACGGCGGAGTTCTGGTCGGACGTGCGCGTCTCGCTGGGAAACCTGTTCCTCTCGTTCGCGATCGCCTGCGTCGCCGGCATCGCCGTCGGCACGGTCCTCGGCCTGGTGCGCCCGCTGGCCTGGTTCGCCGAGCCGACGCTGCACTTCTTCCGCGCCATCCCTCCGGTCGCGCTGGTGCCGATCTTCGTCTCGCTCCTCGGCTTCGGCAACGAGACGAGGATCCTCTCGATCACGCTGTCCACCTTCTTCCCGGTGCTGATCGCCACCCTGGACGGCATCGCCGGCATGGAGCCCGTTCTGAGGATGGTGAACCGCGTGTACCGCATCGGCTTGTCCGACCGGCTCGTCTCCGTCGTGCTCCCGGCGGCGAGCCCGAGGATCCTCGCCGGCATGCAGGTCGGTCTGATCACGGCCTTCGTGGTGATGATCGCGAGCGAGATGCTCGGCTCCTCGGTCGGCCTGGGCGCAGCGACGCTGCTTGCCCAGCAGACGTTCGCGATCGCCGACATGTGGGCCGGGATCATCGTCCTCGGGGTGATCGGGTACCTCACCACCGCTTTGTTCACCCTGTTCCGACGCCGCGTGCTGCGGTGGTACGTCGCCTCGCAGATGCAGGAGAGAAACGCATGAACCAGACCGTCCTTTCCGAGGCTCCCGCCCGGCTGAGCGTCCGAGGACTCGCGAAGACCTACGAGACGGCCAAGGGAGCGGTGCCCGTCATCGCCGATCTGACCTTCGACGTGCGGGCCGCGGAGATCGTCTGCATCGTCGGCCCCTCCGGGATCGGCAAGACGACGCTGCTGAAGTGCCTGACCGGTCTGCAGCCGACCACCTCCGGATCGGCGTCCATCGACGGCGTCGAGATCGACGGACCTCCGGAGGGGATGGCGCTCGTCTTCCAGGAGTACACGCGATCGCTCATGCCCTGGCTGACCGTGCAGAAGAACGTCCGGCTGCCGTTGAAGGGGCTCCGACTGCCCAAGAGGGAGCGCGAGAGCCGGATCGCGGCGGCGCTGCAGGCGGTCGGACTGACCGGGGCGGAGAACAGGTATCCGTGGCAGCTCTCCGGGGGGATGCAGCAGCGGGT
>JBASAE010000346.1:0-3949 GCA_049654285.1 Microbacterium sp. | reverse complement strand
GGCGGATGCCACGGGCTCGGCGTCCGCGGGCGCCGGGCGGGCCTGCGCATCCTGCACGAACGGGAACAGCTCTTCGAGCACGGCGGTGTCGGTCAGCTCGGCGGCCGGCGTGGCGGCCGCCCCGCTCGGCAGGTACTCGCGGACGAGGTATCCGGGGTCCTCGACGGTGGTCGCGGCGCCGTCGGGAGCATCGGTCTCGAAGGAGATGCGCCCCTGGGAATCGAGCCGGCCCGGGCGATGCGCGGAGTAGGACATCCTTCCAACCTACGAAAACCCGCCTGTGGATCGGCCCGAAGCCGCCTGCATGCGCTCCCAGGTTCACCTCCGCTCCGGCTATGGATTCGCCGCGAATAATGCAGGAATGCAAATTTGCGCTTGCGCAACATCCAACCCCCGGCGCAGACTTCTCCGGTGACCGATCTCCCCGCCCCCGGCCTGCGCGAGCGCAAGAAGCAGCAGACCCGCCACCGCCTCGAGACGGCGGCCGTCGCCATCGTCTCCGAGGAGGGGATGGAGCGACTGACGATCGACTCGGTCAGCGAGCGGGCCGGTGTCTCTCCGCGCACGTTCTTCAACTACTTCGACAGCAAGGAGGACGCGATCCTGGGGCTGCGCACCGAGGAGGACACCCGACGGTTCGTCGAGGCCGTCGTCGGCGGGATGCCCCCCGCACCGCTGATCGACGGCGTGCTCGACCTGCTCATCCGCGTGAGCGACAGCGCGATGTTCGATCACGAGCTCCGCGAGCGGCGGCGTGAGGTCGTGCTCCGGCATCCCGAGCTGCTCGGCCGCCACTTCGGGCACATCGGCCGCATGCTCGACCCGCTCACCCGGGGCGTGCGGCTGCTGATGGCCCGCGAGGACGCCCGGCAGGATGCCGCGACCGCCGAGGATCCGCACGCCCAGGTGATCCTGATGATGTGCGGCGCCGCACTGCGCGCGGCGATGGTCGAGCTCACGCGCGCGCACGCCGACCTGTCCACCGACGAGTCCCTCGCCCTGCTGCGCACCCGCGCGGCGGCACTCATCCGAGAAACCACCGGAAGGCTCTCATGAGCACCACCGCGGAGACGCCCGTCGAGCCGCACCACACCCGGAACATCCTGCTCGTGTTCGCGGGCCTGATGGTCACGATGCTGCTGGCGTCGCTCGACCAGACGATCTTCAGCACCGCGCTGCCGACCATCGTCGGCGACCTGCACGGCGTCGAGCAGATGAGCTGGGTCATCACGATCTACATCCTCGCCTCGACGATCATGCTGCCGGTCTACGGCAAGCTCGGCGACCTCATCGGCCGCAAGGGCATCTTCATCGCCGCGATCTCGATCTTCATCGCAGGGTCGGTCATCGGCGGCTGGGCCCAGGACATGACCTGGCTGATCATCGGCCGCGGTGTTCAGGGCCTCGGCGGCGGCGGGCTCATGATCCTGTCGCAGGCGATCATCGCCGACGTGGTCCCGGCCCGCGAGCGCGGCAAGTACATGGGCATCATGGGCGGGGTGTTCGCCATCTCGTCCGTGGCGGGCCCCCTGCTGGGCGGGTGGTTCACCGACGACCTGACCTGGCGATGGGGGCTGTGGATGAACATCCCGCTCGGCATCCTCGCGATCGTCGCGGCGGCGGTGTTCCTCCACCTGCCGACGGCCCCGAAGCGCGCCGTGAGGCTCGACGTGCTCGGGATCGCGCTGCTCGCGCTGGCGTCCACCGGCATCGTCCTGATCAGCACCTGGGGCGGCCACGACGCACCGCACGGCTACGCCTGGGACTCGCCGCAGATCATCGGCCTCATCGCCGGCACGGTGGTCGCCGCGATCGCGTTCGTGTTCGTCGAGCTGCGCGCGAGCGAGCCGGTCATGCCGCTGCACCTGTTCCGGAAGCGGAACTTCAACCTCATGACCGCCGCGGGCCTCGCCATCGGCGTGGCCATGTTCGGCACGCTCGCCTACATCCCGACCTACCTGCAGATGGTCACCGGTGCGAACGCGACCCAGTCCGGCCTGCTGATGATCCCGATGATGGGCACCGTGCTCGTGTCCTCGATCGTCTCGGGCGCCCTGGTGACCCGCACCGGACGCTACAAATGGGCGCCCATCGCCGGCACCCTGGTGACCGGCGGCGGGATGGTGCTGCTGTCGACCATGACGAGCACGCTGCCGGTGTGGATCATGTGCGTCTACCTGGGCGTGATGGGCCTCGGCCTCGGCCTGTGCATGCAGATCTTCGTCCTGGTGGTGCAGAACACGTTCCCGAACGCCGAGGTGGGCGTCGCCACGTCGACGAACAACTACTTCCGCCAGATCGGCGCCTCACTCGGCTCCGCGATCGTGGGCAGCGTGTTCACCGCCCGGCTGGTCGACCTGCTCACCACGCGCATGCCCGCGGGCGGAGGCGGGCAGCCCGGCGGGACGGACAGCCTCACCCCGGAGCTCGTGCACACGCTTCCGGCGCCGATCCGCGACATCGTCGTGGGCGCCTACAACGACGCGCTCACGCCGATCTTCCTGTACATCCTGCCGCTCGTGCTGATCGCGACCGTCCTGGTGAGCTTCGTCAGGGAGGAGCCGCTGAAGAAGACCATCGACCGCGGGGGCGTCGTCGCCGAGAGCCTCGAGATCGACGGCGCGAACACGGTGGCGGACGCCACCGGACGCATCGCGGTCGTCGAGGCCGACGCCCACCCCGATCGGTGAGCCCGGGAGCCACGACGCGTGGGGTCAGGCCATCGCGGCCGCGGCGGCCTCGTCCTCCGTGGTGGCGACCAGCTGACCGCAGGCCCCGTCGATCTCCTTGCCGCGGGTGTCGCGCAGGGTGGTCGGGATGCCGGCGTCGTTGAGGCGCCGCACGAACTCGTCCTGCACCGGCTTCTCGGACGAGGTCCAGATCGACCCGGGCGTCGGGTTCAGCGGGATCGGGTTGACGTGCACCCAGCCGCGTCCGCGGGCGTTGAGCTTCTCGGCCAGCAGGTCGGCGCGCCAGGCGTGATCGTTCATGTCCTTGATGAGGGCGTACTCGATCGACACGCGGCGGCCGGTCTTCTCGAAGTAGCCGTATGCGGCGTCCAGCGCCTCGTCGACCTTCCAGCGCGAGTTCACCGGGATGAGCTCATCGCGCAGCTGGTCGTCCGGGGCGTGCAGCGAGAGCGCGAACGTCACCGGGATGTGCTCGTCGGCGAGCTTGCGGATGGCGGGCACCAGCCCGACCGTGGAGACCGTGATGCCGCGGGCGCTCATGCCGAGCCCCTCGGGCTGCGGGGCCACCATGGTGCGCACGGCGTCCATCACGCGCTTGTAGTTCGCGAGCGGCTCGCCCATCCCCATGAAGACGATGTTCGACACGCGCTCCATCGAGTGGTCGTCGGCGCGCTTGCCGCCCAGCTCCCCGTTCGCGATCGCCCGGTTGGCACGCACGATCTGGTCGAGGATCTCGGCGGTCGACATGTTGCGGGTGAGCCCGGCCTGGCCGGTCGCGCAGAACGGACAGTTCATGCCGCATCCCGCCTGGCTCGACACGCACAGCGTGATGCGCCCGGGATACCGCATCAGCACGGACTCGACCAGCGCCCCGTCGTGCAGCCGCCAGAGGAACTTGATGGTGTCGCCGCGGTCGGTCTCGAGCCGTCGCACCTCGGTGAGCAGCGGCGGCATGAGCCCGGTGACCAGCTCCTCGCGCTGCGCGGCGGGGAGGTCGGTCATCTCGGCGGGATCCGAGGTGTAGTGCGTGAAGTAGTGCGTCGCGAGCTGCTTGGCGCGGAAGCCGGGGAGCCCGAGCTCCTTCACCTTCTCGACGCGCTCGGCTGGCGTGAGGTCGGCGAGGTGCACCGGCGGCTTGCCGCGGCGCGGGCTCGCGAACTGCAGGAGCGGGCGGCCGTCGGCGTCCTTCTGCTGCGTCCAGCCCTCGGTCGCCGGGCGCACCTGCGGTGCGCGACCGGTGGAGCGCAACTGCGTGGCGC
>JBASAE010000345.1:0-3965 GCA_049654285.1 Microbacterium sp. | reverse complement strand
CTCCTGCCGGTCGTCGATCCGTGTTCCTGAGGAGCGGGGCGGTCCCGGCGGCCGTCGAGCGCCAATAGGCTGGGAGGATGGCCGCCGTACGTTTCGTCGCTATCGGAGACTCCTTCACCGAGGGGGTCGGCGACGAGCTGCCCGACGGACGGGTGCGCGGCTGGGCCGACATCGCCGCGCAGGGCTGGGCGGATGCCATGGGGGAGACCGTCCAGTACGCCAACCTCGCGATCCGCGGGAGGCTCGCCTGGCCGATCGTGGAGCAGCAGCTCGAGCCCGCTCTCGCCTTGCGCCCCACGCATCTGTCGTTCAACGGCGGCGGCAACGACATCCTTCGGCCGCGCACCGACGTCGAGCACATCGCCGATGCGTTCGCCCGCGTGCTGCGACGCTGCGACGAGGAGGGTGTGACGCTGATCCTGCTTTCCGGAGCGAACCCGAGCGCGCAGCTGCCGATGGGGAAGGTGTTCCAGAAGCGTGGGGATCTGCTCTCCACCGCGGTCCTGCAGAGGGTGGAGGGGAGGCCAGACGTCCTTCGCGCGCTGAACTGGCCGGATCAGGAGCTGAGCAGGCCGCGGTACTGGTCGGACGATCGGCTGCACATGAACGCCGCGGGCCATCATCGGGTGGCCGCGCGGGTGTTGCACGCGGTCGGCCAGGAGCCTCCGGCGGAGTGGTGGGCGCCGTCCGGCAGTCGTCAGCCGCGGCCCTCCGGGCCGCAGTACTACCGGGAGTTCGTCGGCCCGTGGGTCCGACGGCGGTTGACCGGCACCTCCTCGGGTGATGGCCGCACGGCGAAGCATCCGTCCTGGGTCGAGCTGTCGCCCCTGTCGGGGGAGGCACGGTGACCTCGGCGCGCGATGCCGCGGACCCTTCGTACGACGAGGCCTCCGATCGGGGAGCGGGCGCCGCAGTGACCCGGGCGTCGATTCCGGCACCCGGCTCTCGCCGTCTCCCGCGCCGAGTCGCCCAGCTGGTGGTCGGCGTCTTCCTGTACGGCATCGGGATCGCGTTCATCATCCGCGGCGGGCTGGGAGCCGCGCCCTGGGATGTGCTGACGCAGGGCGTCACCCGGCACGTGCCGCTGACATTCGGCACCGTGACGATCATCATCAGCGCCATCGTGCTGCTGATGTGGGTGCCGATCCGGCAGAGGCCGGGCATCGGCACGGTGGTGAACGCGCTCGGCGTCGGACCGGCGGCCGATGTCGGGTTCCTGTTCCTCCCCGAGCCGGACACGCTGTGGCTGCGGATCCTGTTCTTCCTGATCGGTCTGACCGTGCTGGCGGCAGCCACGGGCCTCTATATCGGTGCACATTTCGGGCCGGGGCCGCGGGACGGTCTGATGACCGGTCTCCATCAGCGGCTGGGGTGGCCGATCTGGGTCGTGCGCACCGGACTGGAGGTCACCGTGGTCGTGATCGGCTGGGTGCTGGGCGGCACGGTCGGCGTGGGGACCGTCGCCTTCGCCCTGCTGGTGGGGCCGCTATGCCAGTTCTTTATGCGCGTGTTCGCGGTGCGCCTCGGCGGGGGAGACCCGGGGCCGCGACCGAGGGCTGAGACCCGGATCGACGGCGACGGCTAGGGAGCCCGCTTCCCCCGGGGACGCTCGGGATCCAGCCCGATGCGGATGCGAGTGCGCTTGCGCTCCACGATGATGAAGACCGTCCCGAGGATCCAGAGCGGAAGCTGGGTGAGGAACGCCAGCCGGAACGCGTCGAGGCTATAGGTGTCCGGGGTGCCGGCGCCCAGCGCGTCGAGGGTGAGGCCGATCAGGAGGATCGCGATGAGCGCGGCGAGGAAGCCGCCCGAGTTGGTCAACCCGGTCGCGGTGGACAGCCGATGCGCGGGGTTGTGGGTGCGGGCGTGGTCGAAGGCGATCATCGACGCGGGTCCGCCCGCGGCGAGGGCGATGACGAGCAGGGCGAGCAGCCAGAACGGGGCGCGCCCGGGCCACAGGATGACGGCGAGCCAGGCGATCACCTGCACCGAGACGGTCGGCAGCACGAGGGCGAGGGAGCGGCGCGTGGGGATGCGCTGGGAGAGTCCTCCCATGATGGGTCCCAGCGCCATGGCGACGACGACGTTGAGCGAGAGCAGCGCGGCGGCGGAACGCGGGCTCAGGCCCTGCGCGGCGGTGAGGAACGGCATGCCCCACAGCAGCAGGAAGGCGGTGCCCGCGAAGGGTGTCGTGAAATGCGACCAGAAGGCCAGGCGGGTGCCGGGATGCGCCCAGGCGGCCCGGATGCCGACACCGGTGTCGATCGCCGAGGTGACGACACGGATCACACCGGTCTCCGTGTTCACCGAGACGTCGGCACTGCGTTCCGGCGGCCGGTTGCGCACGACGGCCCAGACCAGGATCGCGAACAGGACGCCGAGACCGGCGATGCTCCCGAAGGTGATGGTCCAGGTCGTCGCGTGCAGCAGTGCGGCGAGGGGGATCAGCGCGAGCAGCTGGCCGGTCTGCCCGACCAGGCCTGTGAACTGCACCATGAGCGGTCCGCGCTGCGCCGGGAACCAGGTCGCGACCAGCCGCACGACGGCGGGGAACACCGCCGCGTCGCCGGCTCCGAGCAGCATGCGGGCGAGGATGGCGACGCCGATCGAGGGGGAGAAGGCCATCACGAACTGACCGAGCGCCATCACGACCATGCCGACGGCGATGATGGGACGGGCGCCGTAGCGGTCGAGCAGCACGCCGACCGGGATCTGCATGCCGCCGTAGACGGCCAGCTGCATGACGGCGAACAGGGAGAGCGTCGCCGCGTCCGCGCTGAAGCGGTCGGCCGCTTCGACGCCGACCGCGCTCAACGAGGTGCGGTTCGCGATCGCGAGCACATAGGCGGCGACGGCGACCGACCAGATCAGCCAGGCTCGCCAGCCGGGAGCGGAGGAGGGGAGCGCGGTGGTCACCGCACCACGCTATCGTGCGGAACCATCCCGCTGAGGACGACGTCTTCGGGATTCGGGATGTCCCAGGCTGCGGGAGCGGCGCCGTCAGCGGCGTCCCCGCATGCACTCCGACAGCGTCGCGAGAGGGACGCGGAGGGCCTCGACGGATGCGCTTCCGGGGCGACCGCCGGCGTCCACCACGAACTCCCCGTGCTCTACGTACTTCGAGAAGTTTCCCGTGCGGAACGGACGGGCGCCGTCATCGGGGTGACTTCTGCTCGGCAGGACGTCCCCGATGACGCCGTGCATCCGGAGGACCTTCGCACCGGAGAACCCCTCGTCGACGGCGAGGCCGGTGTCGCATCCCTGATACACGATGTGTCTGACGGTCCAGTCAGACGCCACGAGAGACACGAGGCCGGAGATCAGGACGAGAGCTATCGCGAATGCCCTGACCAACAGCATCCCTGCAAGAGCGAACCCGGATGCGGGGATGAGGAGCAGCACAGTGGCGATCAGCAGAAGCGCGATGAGGATCGACCCGGACTGCAGCCGCAGCTGCCCGAGCCCTGCGACGATGAGCTGCTGGTCGCTGCGCAGAGATCCCACGGTCACGGCGACGGCGGATGCGACGCACGCCGCCACGACGTAGAGCGCGCAGAGCACGCGGAAGGTGGTCCGCCGAGCGACGGGACCGATGAGATACGGAGAGGTCGCCTCCTCATCGATCTCGTCGGCACGGGCTTCGTCGGGCGTCATGATGCCCATGCTCGCAAACGCCGGGTGCGTGCCGGCTGGGAGGACTCGCCGCCGCGCTGCGGAGCAGGCGTAGGGTGGGAGACATGATCGGGGGTGTCTCATGTCGGATGCCATGAGCAACGCGGCCCGCTACGCGGCGAGACGTGCCGCGGGGGAGGATCCCGCTCCGAACAGCGAGACCGTTCAGCCGCCCACGCCGCTGAACGCCGAGAACAAGGCCGCATACGTCGAGACCGCCATCCAGCAGGCTATCCGGCGTGGCGAGTTCGACGACCTGCCCGGTGCCGGGAAGCCGCTTGAAGGCCTGGGGG
>JBASAE010000344.1:0-6532 GCA_049654285.1 Microbacterium sp. | reverse complement strand
GTACGGGCCGAACGGCTCCGACGCGATCAGACGGGGCGTGCGGGCGGTGAGGCCCAGCGTCCGCAGCTCGGCGAACCCGCGCTCCAGGCCAGCGATCGCATCGCCGTAGGCGACCGGGGCGACGACCACGTCGGGCACGTCGCCGAGCTGCGCGTGCAGCTCGTAGGCGATGGTCTTGTAGCCCTCGCAGCCGAACGGGTTCGATCCGGAGGGCGGACCGACGAAGCCCGACATGGGCGCCCAGCCGCGATCCTCCACGAGCCGGCGCATCAGCACCCAGCGGTCGGTGGGGACCTCGAGCGCGACGACCTGTGCGCCGTAGCTCTGCATGAGCGTGGTCATGGCGAGCGGCGCGGACGCGAGCGTGAGCACCACACAGCGGATGCCGGCGCGTGCCGCGTACGCCGCGACGGCGGCGCCGTGGTTGCCGGTGCTGGAGACCACCACGGTGTCACGGCCCTCCTGCACGGCCTTGGTGACGGCGACGGCGGCGAGGCGATCCTTGTACGACCAGGTCGGGTTGCGCGACTCGTCCTTAACGAACAGGTTCGGCAGGCCCAATGCCGCACCCGTTCCGAGGAGGGGGAGCAGCGGGGTGCCGCCCTCGTCGAGCGAGACCACGGGGCCTTCGCCGATCGGAAGCAGCGGCCGGTAGCGGAACAGGCCGCGGTCGTCGGTGGTCTCCAGACCCCGGACCAGACCGAGGTCGTATGCGGGGACCGGGTAGACGTGGCCCCCGTCGACCTCGGCCGGGAGGTAGGCGTCCGGTTCCTCGACGCGTTCGCCGGTGATCGGGTTGACGAGGTGTCCGAGGTAGGCGCTCATCGGTCCACCACCGTCAGGCCGCGGTCGCGGTCCGAGAGCAGGCGGATGCCGGTCTCGGTGACGACCAGGGTGTCCTCGACCATCATGCCGCCCCAGCCGAGCTCGTAGTACGGCGTCTCGAAGCAGAACGTCATGCCCGGCTGCAGGGGGGTGGGACTCTCCGGGCGCACAATCGGCGCCTCGTAGACCTCCAGGCCGATGCCGTGGCCGCAGTGCTGACGGCGGTACGGGCGGGGGCCGCCCGTGGCCTCGACGACCTCGATCGCCCGGGTGAACAGGTCCTCGGCGGGCACGCCGGGGCGGGCGAGCGCGAACTGCGCCTCCTCGCCGGCGAGCATCGCGTCGTAGTAGGCCTGCTGCCGGGCCGTCGGCTCGCCGATCACCGCGGTGCGGCCGAGGTCGCTCCAGTAGCCCTCGTACATGCCGCCCACGTCGAAGCGGAGCAGGTCGCCGGGCTCCAGGGCGCGTCCGGTCGCGTACGCGTCGGCGAGGGCGGAGCGCGGTCCCGAGGTGACGACCACGAATCGCGGTTCGGTGTGCGCGGAGACCATCTCCCGGGCGACCACGGTGGCGATCTCGGCCTCGGTCACGCCGACGCCCGCTGCCGCGATGCCGGCGATGATCGCGCTCTCGACGATACGCGCGGAGCGTTCGATCAGGTCGACCTCGCCGGGGAGCTTGATCGCCCGGATGCCGGCCAGCCAGTCGCTCGCGTCGATGAAGTCGACGTGCGGGAGCAGCTCGGCCAGCTGACGGCGCATCGGCTCGGGGCAGGCGCGCTCGTCCAGGCCGATGCGGGCGCCGGTCAGTCCCATCCGGGTCACGGCGCCGGCGATCGCGGCGGCGTAGTCGGCGTGCTGCTCGACGAGGCCGGTGGCCGTGGCCGCGCCGCCTTCGGACTCGAAGAAGAAGCGCCCGTAGGCGAGGAAGTCGTCCTCGGCGAGACCGGCGTCGAATCCCGGTGCGCTGTCGGAGACGGGACCCACGACGAGCAGGTCGTCGTCGCGCACCAGTGCGGCCAGCGGGGAGATGCCGTGCACAGTCGCCGACACGCTGCGGTAGCCGGTGGCGTAGTCGAAGTTCGCCGCGCTGAGGGCGAGCACGGCCTCGAACGGCGCCCCCTCGAGGGCCGAGCGCAGGCGGTCGCGGCGGGCGACGACGAGTGCGGGATCGATCAGACGGGCGCTCATGCCGATGCCCCCTCGGTCTCGCGGCGGTACGGGGCGATGACGTTCTCGGCGAAGTCGGCCATGTGGTCGAGCGCCTCCTCGACGGTGTTGCAGGCGAAGAGCAGCCCCGACATCGTCGTCACGCCGGCGGCGGCGTAGGCGCGCACCTGGTCGAGCATCTGCTCGGGCGTGCCGACGAGGTTCCGGCTGGTCCAGTCGTCCTGGCGCTGGTCCTTCAGCGTGCTGCCCGAGAGCGAGCGCATGTGCTGGAAGAGCTGCGTCCTCTCGAAGTTCGCCATCGCCGAGGCGGTGTCCTTCCCGGGCGCGACGGAGAACTGCGGGGCGACGTCGAAGCCCGCCGGCAGCTCACGGCCGTGCTCCGCGGCGATGCGCGCGATGTGCGCGATGCCCTCGCGGATCTCCTCCGGGCTGAGCAGCGCGGGGATCCAGCCGTGGCCGTACTTCGCGGCGCGCTCACGGGATCCGATCGCATTGCCGCCGGAGAGGATCGGCAGCGGCGACTGCCGTGGCTTCGGGAAGCTCTCGATGTCTTCGAAGGCGATGTACTCGCCGTCGAAGCTCGCCCGGCGTTCGGTGAACAGCAGCGTCAGCGCCTGCAGGTACTCCTCCGCGTGCTTTCCGCGGTGCAGCGTGCGCCGCACGTCCATCAGCTCGGCCTCCTCGCGGTAGGCGCCGATGCCGACGCCGAGCACGAAGCGGCCCCCGGAGAGCTGGTCCAGCGTCGCGGCCTGCTTGGCGAGGACCACCGGGTTGCGGAACGCGAACACCGTGATCGCGGTGGCCAGCGTCAGCGTCGTGGTGGACGCGGCGACGTAGGAGAGGTACAGATAGGGGTCGTAATAGCGCGGCGCCTGATCGAACTCGGCGCGCACATAGCGCTGCGTCGTCACATGGTCGTTGCCCCAGACGCCGTCGAAGCCCAGCTTCTCGGCCTCGACCGCAAGCCGTACGGCCTGCTCGGGGTCGGCGAAGGGGACGGGGTACATCAGGCCCTCGGTTCCGGTGGGCACTCCGAGTCCGAATCGCATTACTTCTCCTCGCGGACAGGGGAGACGGGCGTCTCCGCAGCGGACTGGTCCCGGCGACGGCGTCGGCCGGGATCCATGGTGGGGACGGCGGCGAGCAGGGCGCGGGTGTACGGAGCCTGCGGGTTGTCGAGGACGCTCCGTCGGTCTCCGCGCTCGACGATCTCCCCGCGTTGCATGACGACGACGTCGTGCGCGATGGCCCGCGCCACGTCGATGTCATGCGTGATGAAGATGTAGGCGATCCCGCGGTCGGCTTGCAGCTCACGCAGCAGAGCGACGACGCGACCCCGCACCGACTGGTCCAGCCCGGAGGTCGGCTCGTCGAGCACGATGAGATCGGGCTCCGGTGCGAGCGCTCGGGCGATCGCCACCCGCTGCTGCTGCCCGCCGGACAGCTCTGCGGGATAGCGGCGCCGCAGTTCGCGAGGAAGGTGCACCATGTCCAGCAACTCGTCGACCCGTGCGGATGCCGCGGCGCGGGACATCCCGGCGAGGAGGGTGAGCGGCTCCAGAAGCGTGCGCTCCACGCGGTACTTCGGGTCGAGCGACTGCATGGGGTTCTGGAACACCATCTGGATGCGGCGGCGCAGCTCGCCGCGCATCGCCCGGCGGCCGATCTCGTGTCCGTCGAAGCTCATCGTCCCGGAGGTGAGGGGCTGCAGACCCGCCACGATCGATCCGAACGTCGACTTGCCCGACCCGGACTCGCCGACGAGCGCGAGCGTGCGTCCCGCCTCCACGGTCACCGAGACTCCGGAGAGCGCGTGCACGGTGCGGGGGCCGACCGTGAAGGTCTTGCGGATATCCTCGGCCTCAAGCAGGCTCATCGTTCACCTCCAGCTCGCGACCGGCCTCGAGCAGGTAGCGGGTGTACTCGTGCTGCGGCGCCGCGAACACGGATGCCGTGGGTCCCTGCTCGACGAGGTCGCCGCGGTACAGCACGTTCACCCGATCGCAGGTCTCGGCGACGACGCCCAGGTCATGCGTGACGAGCAGCACCCCGCAGCCGGTCTCCTCTGTGAGCTCGATGATCAGGTCGAGGATCTGCGCCTGCACCGTCACGTCGAGGGCGGTGGTCGGCTCGTCGGCGATGAGCAGGCGGGGCCGACAGGCGAGCGCCATCGCCACCATGACCCGCTGGCACATGCCGCCGGAGAGCTGGTGGGGATAGGAGCGCGCGGTCTGCTCCGGGTCGTTGATGTGCACCCGACGGAGGAGCTCGATCGCGGCGGTCAGCGCGGCTGCGCGTCCGAGGCCCTGGTGCAGGGCCACCATGCGGGCGATCTGCTGACCGACCCGCATGAGCGGGTTGAGCGAGTCCCGCGGGTTCTGGAAGATCATCGCGAAGCGGCTCTCGACCGAGCGCTGCCGTTGCGCGGTGACGTCTTCGCCGTCGACGGTGAATCGTCCCGCCACCTGCCGGATGCCCGGTGGGAGGATGCCCATCGTCGCCAGCGATGTCATCGACTTGCCTGATCCTGATTCGCCGACCAGGCCCACGATCTCGCCCGCGGCGATGTCGAGCGACACGTCGTTCAGGATGCGTGCGCCGGTGCGGGCGACTTCGACCGTGAGGCCTTCGATGCTCAGCCTGCTCATGCGCGGTCTCCCGCCAGCTCGTCGCCGATGAAGTGCAGCGCCATGACCGTGATGGCGATCATGAGACCGGGGAAGAACGCCGTCCACCACTGACCCGTGAGCATGTTCGCCGCGCCCTCGGCTACCATCACACCCCACTCGGCGGTCGGCGGGTGGATGCCGAGGCCGAGGTACGCGAGCCCGGCGACGTTGATGATCGAGTATCCGCAGACGAGCGTCAGCTGCACCGCGGCGGGGCGGATGGAGTTCGGCAGCACGTGACGGAACGCGGTGCGCAGCCACCCCGCGCCGGAGACGCGGGACGCGGCGACGTACTCGAGCTCTCGCTCGCTGAGCGCCTTCGCCCGCACGAGGCGTACGAAGGGCGCGATCTGCGCCACGGCGAGCGCGACGGCGAGGTTGGGGATCGTGTCGCCGATCGACACCAGCAGGATCATCGCGAGGATGAAGCCGGGGAACGCCATGAGCACGTCAACGGCGCGCATGACGATGTCGTCGACCTTCCCGCCGAGGTAGCCGGAGAGCACACCGACCGCGGAGCCGATGATCATGGCCAACACCGCGACGGACACACCGATGGCGAGATCGATCCAGATGGCGTGCACGGAGCGGGCGAAGATGTCACGACCGTAGCTGTCGGTGCCGAACCAGTGAGCGGCGGAGGGGGGCTGGAAGGGGGCGGCGACGAGCGCCGCCGGATCAGCGACGAACAGAGGCCCGAAGGCGCCGAGCAGCAGCAGCACCGAGATCACGACGATGCCGACGTACAGGAGCGGCCGGGGTCGTCGGGCCTTGCGGCGCTCGGTGATGGCGGCGAGGTTCGTGGTGGCGGGCGCGGTCATGAGGCCTTCCCTCCGAGCCGGATGCGGGGGTCGATGAGTCCGTAGACGAGATCGACGACGAAGTTGAGGACGATGTAGATCGTGCCGATGATGAGGGCGAAGCCCTGCAGCAGCTCGAGGTCGTTGCTGCCCAGCGCGTCGAAGGCGAGGCGGCCCACGCCCGGCCAGCTGAACATGCGCTCGACGACGACGTTGCCGCCCAGGAGGAATCCGAAGACGAGGCCGATCGCGGTGAGGACCTGCAGCATGGCGTTGCGCAGCTGGTCGCGCCAGAGCACCTCGCGGGCGGGGACCCCGTAGGCGAGGGCGGTGCGGACGAAGCCGCTCTCCGCCGTGGCGATCATGGCCGACCGCACCATCTTGAGCACGGCGGCAGACGCCCCGAGCCCCAGGGTGATGGCGGGCAGGGCGAGGTAGCGCAGCGCCTCCCACGACGTGCCGGGTTCGCCGGCGATCAGCCCGTCCAGCACATAGAGGCCGGTGACGGTGGGCGGCGGGGCCATGCCGATGGGCAAGCGTCCGACCGGGCCGGGGAAGAGGTGGGCGACCGAGTACAGGCCGTAGATGAGCATGAGTCCCAGCCACACCGGCGCGACGCTCGAGCCCATCACGGCGAAGATCCGGGCGACGGCGTCAGGCATCCGGCCGCGGTAGGCGGCGGCGAGCATACCGAGGGGGAAGCCGATGAGGAGGGCGACGATGAGCCCGGCGATCGCGAGTTCCAGAGTCGCGGGCAGACGCATGAACATCTCTGCGGCGACCTCGCGGCCGGTGGACACGGCGGTGCCGAGGTCGCCCTGGAGGAGGCCGAGCAGGTAATCGCCGAGCTGGATGATGAGCGGCTGGTCGAGGCCGTAGGCCTGGCGCAGCGCCTCGATGTCTGCCTCGCTGGCCTCGGGGCCGAGCCGGGCTGCGGCGGCGTCGCCGGGCAAGATCCGGACGACGAGGAAGACCACCAGGGCCAGTCCCAGCACGGTCAGCAGGGAGATGCCGAGGCGGCGGAGGATGTAACGGGTCACAGGGCTTCGTTTCGGGAGGGGGTTCCGGC
>JBASAE010000343.1:0-4387 GCA_049654285.1 Microbacterium sp. | reverse complement strand
ATCCGCCGCACCGCGGTGAGCCTCGGCGGGGTGGAGGCATGGCCGCCGTCGCCCCGGGCCGAGAGCCGCAGCGTGAGGATGCCCTTCTCCCCCACGCCGATCATCGCCGCCTCGCCGGGCACGATCGGCAGCGGGGAGTCGACCACGGCACCGCCCTCGTCGACGACCAGCCACGGCGTGATGCCGCGCTCGCGGAACGCATCGGAGATGGCGAGCGCGGCCGAACCGAAGGTCTCCTCGTTCCCCCCGAACGACAGGTACACGTCACGCGCGGGCGTGAAGCCCTCGGCGAGCAGGTTCTCGACCGCCTCGATCACGACGATCAGCGGGCCCTTGTCGTCGAGCGCGCCCCGGCCGTACACCGAGCCGTCCGCGATGCGGCCCTCGAAGGGCGGGTACGTCCACGGGTCGGACTCGTCGACAGGCACGACGTCATAGTGCGCCATCAGCACGAGCGGGCCCGGTGCCTCCGCGTCGGGCGCGGTCGTGCGGCCCTTCCAGCGGAACAGCAGCCCGAACTCGGTGTGCCACTCCCTCGTCAGGTGCTCGTGGGTGAGCGGGTACAGCTCGGCCAGCAGGGCCGCGAACGCCTCGAACGGCCCGGTGCCGCGCTCATCGAGCTCGGCCGACACGGTCGGCAGCCGGATCATCCGGGACAGCCGCTCGGCGATCCCTGCGCGGGGTGTGCTCATCCGGCCATGCTCTCACGCCAGGGTCAGGAAGAGCTTCTCCAGTTCGGCGAGGTCAGGTGCGTCCTCATCGGCACCGACGGGCTCGGTCACGCACCTGCGCAGCGCGGTGCTGATCACCGCGAAACCGGCACGGTCGATCGCCTTGCCGACCGCGGCGAGCTGGATGACGACATCGCGGCAGTCCGCGCCGGACTCCATCGCGTCGATCACCCCGGTCAGCTGCCCTCGCGCGCGCTTGAGCCGGTTCAGGGCCGCCTTCACCTCGCGCTCCGTGGGATCCATGGCAGTCATGCGTGCTCCTTCGTCGTCATCCGTGTACCGGCGCTCCAGGTGAGGTAGCCGCCGTCGAGATTGCGCACCCGGCGGCCGCGCTGCGCAAGCAGCCGTGCCGCGGTGTGGCCGCGCTGGCCGACCTGGCAGTGCACGATCAGGTCGCCCTCCGGCAGGTTCGCCGTCCGCAGGTCGTCCACCGGGATGAGCACGCTGCCGGGAATCGACCCGGCCGCGTTCTCGGATGCCGACCGTACGTCGATCAGGGTCGCGCCGGAGGCGAGCGCCTCCTCCAGCTCGTGCCACTGGATCGACGACGTCAGACCGGTGACGGCGTTATCGGCGATGTAGCCGAGCATGTTCACCGGGTCCTTCGCCGAGCCGTACTGCGGCGCGTAGGCGAGCTCGAGCCGGCTCAGACGCGAGGCCGTCAGACCGGCCTGCATGGCGGTCGCGATCACGTCGATACGGCGGTCGGCACCACGTCGGCCGATCACCTGAGCGCCGAGGATGAGGTCGGTGTCCTGGTCCACGAGCAGCTTCATGGTGAGTCGCTCCGCACCCGGGTAATACCCGGCGTGATCGGTCGGGTGCGCGTGGATCACGCGGTGCGGGCGTCCGGCGGCGATCAGGCGCCGCTCGCTCCAGCCCGTCATCGCGACGGTGAGGTCGAAGACGCCGATGATCGCGACCCCCGCTGCCGCCTCGCTCTCCTCCGGCATCCGGTCGAGGATCCCCTCCTCTGCGGCGATCACGTCGGCGGCGATGCGGCCGTGCCGGTTGGCCAGGCCCGCCATCGTGACCAGCGTAGGCTCGCCGGAGACGGCGTCGATCTTCTCGGCGGCGTCTCCCACCGCGAGGATCCGCGGGTCGGCGGTGCGCTGGAGCCCGTCGACGGGGATGCCGCGGGTCACGCCGGGCTCGAGTCCGGCGGTGCGCAGCAGGGATGCCGCGGGGCGGACGCCCCGGGCGTCGATGACCAGCTCCGCGGCGATCGTGCCGCCGTCGTCGAGGTGCACGCCGTCGGCGTCGATCGAGACCACCGAGGTGCGGGGGCGCAGATCGACGCCGTGCGCGTGCAGCTCATCGACGACGAGCGCGGCCATCTCGGGGTCGAGCGGGCTCAGCGGGTGGGCACCGTGCTGCACGAGCGTGACGTCGAGCCCGCGCCGCACCAGGTTGTCGACGGCCTCGAGGCCGATGAATCCGCCGCCGGCGACGACGGCCCTGCCGACGGATCCCGCGGACGCGCCCGAGCCGCCGGGCAGGGCGTCGAGCACCGCGGCGATGCGGTCGACGTCGTCGATCGTGCGCAGCGTGACGACGGCGGGACCACCGTCGACCGCGGCGAACGTGTCGGCCGGCTCAGCCCCCGTGGCGAGGATCAGGTGGTCATAGCGCTCGCGCGAGATCGCTCCGGTGCGCACCTCGCGGACCTCGACGATGCGGGCGTTCCGGTCGATGGCGACGACCTCGTGACCGGTGCGCACGTCGAGGCCGAAGCGTGCGCGCAGCGACGCGGGCGTCTGCAGCAGCAACGACCGGCGATCGGCGATCACGCCGCCGACGTAGTACGGCAGACCGCAGTTCGCGAAGCTGACGTGGTCGCCTCGCTCGATCACGATGATCTCGGCGGCCTCCGCGAGCCTGCGCAGCCGGGTCGCCGCCGACATCCCGCCGGCGACGCCGCCCACGATGATCACCCGCACGTCAGGACCTCCCGAAGAGCCGGCTGAAGAAGCCCGGCCTGGCCGGCGCGTCATCGTGCCCGGGGCACCACTGCGCCGCGGGCACCGTCTTCCTCACGCTGTCGACGTGCTGTCCGCATCCGGCCCAGGTCGTCTTCCCGCACGTCTTGCACGTCACCGCTCTACACATACCCCCCAGGGTATCATGCATACCCCTGGGGGTAAATTCGCGACCCTCTCCGACATCGGTCTCCCCGGCCCGGACGAGCGGACGCACCCCTGGACGGGGCGCCGGTCAGCGCAGCGCGTTCGCCTCGATGAAGGCACGCAGCTCCCGCTCGTCGTCGGCGAGCTCGGTGACGTGCTGCGGAGCGTCCAGCATCGCCCGCAATTCGGGCGAGTAGTCGAGCTCGATGCCGAGCGCCCTCGTGATGGTCTCGGCGAACTTCTGCGGCTTCGCGGTCTCGAGCACCAGCATGGGCACGCCGTCCTCGACGTAGGAGCGCGCGATGCCGACGCCGTCCGCGGTGTGCGGATCGATGACCTCCCCGGTCGCCTCGTACACCGCACGGATGGTCGCGAGCCGATCCGCATGCGTCGACGTGCCGCTGACGATGCCGAACTCGGCCTCGAAGCGCGGCTGCTCGGCGGAGAGGTCGAAGCACCCGTCCCGCTCCAGCGCCGCCCACGCCTCGACCACTCGGGAGGCGTCCCGGCCGACCAGATCGTAGATGAAGCGCTCCAGGTTCGACGCCTTCGAGATGTCCATCGACGGGCTCGACGTGGCGAGGGTGTCGGCGGCGGCTCGCGGGCGGTACACCCCGGTGCGGAAGAACTCGTCGAGCACGTTGTTCTCGTTCGCGGCGAGCACGAGCCGCCGCACCGGGAGTCCCATCCCCCTCGCGAAGTGGCCGGAGAGGATGTTGCCGAAGTTGCCCGAGGGGACGGTGAAGGAGACCTCGGTCGACCCCGTCTCGTCCGTCGCGCGCAGCCAGGCCCAGAAGTAGTAGACGATCTGGGCGGTGATGCGCGCGAGGTTGATCGAGTTGACCGCGCCGAGGTGCCAGGTGCGCTTGAACGGCAGATCGCCGGAGAGCGCCTTCACCAGGTTCTGGCAGTCGTCGAACACGCCCTCGACGGCGATGTTGTACACGTTGGCGTCGTCGAGCGAGTACATCTGCGCCCGCTGGAAGCCGCTCATCCGGCCCTGGGGGGACAGCATGAAGACCGACACCCGGTCCTTGCCGCGCAGCGCGTGCTCGGCAGCGGATCCGGTGTCCCCCGAGGTCGCGCCGACGATGTTCAGCACGCCGCCGGTCTTCGCCAGCACGTACTCCAGCGCCTGACCGAGGAACTGCATCGCCATGTCCTTGAAGGCCAGCGTCGGCCCCTCGGAGAGCCCGACCAGCGTGATGCCGCCGTCGATCGGCCGCAACGGCACGACCTCGGAGGGGAAGTCGGCGTAGGCCGCCCGGAGCATCTGGCCCAGGTCGTCATGCGGGATGTCGGTGGCGAACAGCCCGAGCACCTCGGCGGCGAGCGCGGGGTAGGACAGCCCGCGCCAGGACTCCAGCGTCGCGGCATCCACCTGCGGCAGCCGCTCGGGCACCGCCAGCCCGCCGTCGGGCGCGAGCCCTTCGAGCAGGGTCTCTGAGTACGACAGCGGCGTCATGCCGCCACGGGTGGAGATGAACTGCACAGCGGGCTCCTCGGTTCGGGAACCCCCATTCTCTCAGG
>JBASAE010000342.1:0-2374 GCA_049654285.1 Microbacterium sp. | reverse complement strand
AGCACATCCTGATGCACATCGGTGCCATGACCGTTCATTCCCATCTGCGCATGGACGGCTCGTGGCTGCTCTACCGACCCGGGGCGTCCTGGCGGCATCCGGCGTTCAAGACGCGCGCGGTCGTGGGCACCGGCTCCGCGGAGGCGGTCGGAGTGGACGTGCATGACATCGCGGTCCTCCCCACCCGTGAGGAGCATGCCCTGATCGGCCATCTCGGACCGGACCCGCTCGCCGCCGACTGGGACGTGGCGGAGGCCGCGCGCCGACTGCACGCGGATCCCCGCAGCATCCACGTCGCCCTGCTCGACCAACGCAACGTCGCAGGCTTCGGCAACGAGTACGCCGCCGAACTGCTGTTCCTGCGCGGCATCCTGCCCGAGACGCCGGCCGCCCGAGTCGACGCCGCCGCGCTGCTCGATCTCGGCGCCCGCACCATCCGCGCGAATCGCGACCGCCGTGTGCGCACCTTCACCGGCGTCGCTCGACGCGGTCAGGAGACCTGGGTGTACGGGCGGGCCGGACGCCCGTGTCGACGCTGCAGCACACCCGTCCGCAGCGGGGCGCAGGGCGCGGATCCCACCCGCGAGCGCGTGACGTTCTGGTGCCCGCGTTGCCAGCGATAGCCGGACACGCCACGATCCATACTGAGGAATAGAACCGGCCCTCCCGTGGTTGTTGATATATCCGGTGATATCCGGATGGGAGGAATCGTGGGCAAGAACTACGTCGATATCGAGGACGACCAGGGCGACACGCTGCGGTACCGCAAGCACGCCAACGGCCGAGGCCTCGTCGCGCACGGCGCGAAGGTGAGTCCTGCGGCACTCATCGAGGCCGGTGCCTACATCGAGCCCGGCGCACGGGTGGGAGCGGGCGCGCACATCGCCCGAGGGGCGTGGATCGAGCCGGACGCCGTGATCGGCGAGAACGCATGGATCGACGCGCACGCGCACATCGGCCAGGGCGCCGCCGTGGGCGACGGCGCGCACATCGGTGTCCGTACGGATATCGGGGCGGGGGCGCGCATCGCGCGCGGGGCCCGCATCGGCGACGACGAGACGGTCGCCGCGGGTATGAGGATCGCCACCGACCGCAAGGGCCTCTGGCTGGCCGCCTGACCCTTCCCGGGAACACTGGTCCGGGCACAACCGTACGATCCCCGGTACACCTGCACGATCCCGGTACACCGGCACGATCAATTCCGGGATGCCACCGTACATCCGTACCACGATCGTGCATCCGTACCCGGATCGGGTCAGCCGACGGCGAGCGGACGAAGCCTGTCGGCGAGCCATGGCGCGAGCGTCTTCGCGAACGGCACCGCGAGATGGTTGCTGTCGCCGTAGACGATCGTGTCACCGATCACCACATGGCAGACGCCCTCGGGGCACAGCACCTCATGGGTGTCGATCAGTGCCGCCCCGGCCCGCACCGCCGCGTCCACCGCCCAGTCCGGCCTGCTGCGATCAGGGTAGGAACAGGGATCGTCGCGACCGGGCGACTCGGCGACGCACTCGGGCCCGGTCTCGGCCGTGCGACCCGGCACGTTCGCGAACTCGGTGCCCGGCACATCGCGGATCAGCACGACCCGGCGACCGTTCTCGGCGAACTCGGCGAGCCGTTCCGCGGCGAAGTCCGTCGCCGCCTTCTTGGTCACGGGACGCAGGCTCACCACGACCAGGTCGATCCCCGGATCCGACACCACCTCGCGGCGCACCTCCTCCTCCCACTCGGCACAGCGGCGGCTCACGGCGGCGGGCCCGGCGTCCGGATCCTCCAGGCCCGAGCATCCACCGCGGGTGCGCACCGCGAGCCGCCATCCTTCCCGCTCCGCGACCCGCAGCATCGGCTCGATCAGATGCTCGGCATGCGAGTCGCCCAGCAGGACGACCCGGGGGCCGGTCCCGTCTGTGCGGCAGCGCACCTCCTGCTGTCCCTCGACGGTCTCCTGGGTGCAGTGCGCCGGGTCCGCCCGCCGCGACAGGTACCCGAACTGCGTGGCGAGCGGATCGACTCCGGCCCCCACGGCGTAGGGGTCCGCGCAGTCGTTCCGCAGCGCGTAGGCGCCGAAGCATCCCGCCGTGTCGGCGATCTCGGGGGCGACCCCGGCCTCGTAGCGATCGGCGTGCTCGTGGGCGAGCCGCAACGGCACCACGGTCAGCACGAGCATCACGGCGATCCCCGCCGCGGTCAGGGCGAAGGTCGGCCCGGAACGACGCAGGACACCGGGGGCACGGCGCACCGGATCCTCGATCCCGCGCTTCGTCAGCCACGACAGCACCAGCGTCGCGACGACGACCGCGAGCGCCGCCACCGGATTCATCGGCCCGCCGAGCAGCGCGACGGCGATCACGATCGCCGTCCAGTGCCAGAG
>JBASAE010000341.1:0-3960 GCA_049654285.1 Microbacterium sp. | reverse complement strand
GGAGTCCGGCATTCCGAAGCCGAAGGCCTCGGCGGCGAGGGAGAACGAGTCGACGTCGCCGTCGGAAGCGGATGTCTCGACGCGAGCCGTCTGGTCAGCCCGGAGGGCCGGTTCCGGCGTGATCCCGTCGACCGTCGCGACGGGCTCCTCCGTGGCGCCGACCTCGGCGGCCGGAGCATCGACGACCTGGCGCGCACGCAGAGACCGACGGGTCAGCGGGGCGGCACCCGGAGCGCCTTCGAGAGGTGCCTGCGTCGCCGGATGAACGTCCGTGCGCGGGCGTCGGCTGGAACGAAGCTCGGGGGAAGAGCCAGCCTGCGGGGTATCGAAGGGCAACAGAAATCTCTCGGTGGGGCGTCAAGATCAGGGCGCTCGGTACTCTCAAGATTTCGGGTATCGAAAGTAACGATCGGGTAAACGATACTGGATTCTCCCTGAGAATGCCATGGCAGACGCGGATCCCCCTCCTGCGGCGCGATCCGCGACAGGGCGGTCAGGTGAGCAGCTCCGACAGACGGGTGTGCACCGAGGCCCCTCCCGCGAAGAGCATCGGACGGGCAGCATCCACCTCCGCCCGGCTCACGAACCCGCCCGCCTCCTGCACGAGGAGCGCACCGGCGGCGAAGTCCCAGGGTTTCAGACCGCGCTCGAAGAAGCCGTCCAGCCGTCCCGCGGCGACGTAGGACAGGTCCAGCGCCGCGGAGCCGATACGACGCAGATCACGGGCCATCGTCATCACCAGACGCACGGTGGCGAGGTCTCCGTCGTGCGTCGCGGGGTCGTAGCCGAAGCCGGTCGCGAGCAGCGCTCCGGCCGGGGTCTCCGCCGTCACCGCGAGCCGCGCGCCGTCCGCCCAGGCCCCCTCGTCGCGCACCGCGGTGAACAGCTCGCCCAGTGCAGGCCCGTACACCGCGGCCGCCAGTCCCGCCCATTCGCCGGGCACCGGGGGCCCCTCGACGACGGCGATGCTCACCGCGTACGCGGGGATGCCGTATGCATAGTTCACGGTTCCGTCGATCGGATCGACCACCCAGGTGACACCGGTGCTGCCGGCCTCGGCGCCCGACTCCTCGCCGAGGAAGCCGTCGCCCGGGCGCTCCGCCGCGATCCGGTCCCGGATCAGCCGTTCGACCTCACGATCCGCGTCGGTGACGATGTCGGCGAGTGACGACTTGGTCGCGGCGAGCGACACGCCCTCGGCGCGGCGGCGCGCCGCGAGCTCACCGGCTTCGCGGGCGATCTCCGCCGCGAGCCCGCCCAGCCCGGTCGCGTCGGTCATCTGCCGCTGCTCCTGCTCGCGAAGGCTGCGACGCGCACGCGGGCGTCCTCGGTGTCGAACGAGGCGCCGATCGTGCGCGCCTCATCGTCGAGCTGATCGTCGAAGGCGCTGTCGGCCCGGGCGCGCACCAGCCGCTTCGCCTGGCCATAGGCGCCGGCGGCGCCGTCGAGCCAGAACCGCGCGATCTGTTCGGCACGCGCGCGCACCGCATCGGCCTCGGCTGCGGCATCCGGCCCCTCGATCGCCTCGGCGACCAGGCCCCACTCGACCGCCTCGGTCGCGGTGAGCAGGCGGTCCTGCAGCACCAGCTGCAGCGCGCGGCGCTCTCCGACAGCGAGCGCGAGCTGCGCCGAGACGGACAGGTCGGGGGTGAGCCCGATGTTCGCGTACAGGCTGCCCAGCTTCGACCGCGATCCGACGACCGCGTAGTCGCTGCACAGCAGGATGCCCAGACCGCCGCCCGCGGTCGTGCCGTGCGCCGCCGCGACCACCGGCTTCGCCGACGTCGTCAGCGACCGGATCCCCGCGTTGATCACCCCGGCCAGCCCGGTCAGCGCCGACCCCTCGGCCATCGACGTCGACATCTCGATCACGTCGCCGCCGGCACAGAACGCGGGTCCCGCCGCATCGAGCAGGATCGCCCGCACGTCGTCGCGGGCGACGGCCTCGGCCGTGGCATCCCGCCAGTCGTGCGCCAGGTCGCTGTTGAAGGCGTTCAGGCGCGAAGGCCGGTTGAGCGTCAGTCGGGCGAGGCCCTCGTCGACGGTGAACAGGATCGCGTCGCCCATGGGGACTCCTTCGTTCGGTGGTGGCTCCAGGCTATCCGCCGGCGCGGCAGCCGGGTGCACGGCGCGGCCCGCCACCATCGGGCGGGAGCCGCCGTCCTCACAGTCAGCCCTCGAGCACCCGGTCCGCGAAGGCGTGCATGCGTCGGCGGGTGCCGTCGAGCCTGAGATCCGCCTGGCCGGGAGCGCGCACCTCGTTCGGGGCGAGCGGATGCGCGAGCCGCACGTTCTCGTGACAGGACAGGTCGGCGCAGATGTAGGTGCCGACGCTGTCCCCGCGCCTCCCCCGTTCGCCACTGCGGCGCGCGGAGAACATCGCGACCTGATTGCCCGGCTGCAGGGTGTGGCAGATGTTGCACATGCCCGACCGGGTGCGCCCGGGATCGCTGGAGCGCAGCACGACCCCGACCGCCGCACCCTCCCGTTCGACCAGCAGGTAACCGCGTCGGGGAAGCTCCGGGTCGCGCCAGGCGAAGAAGTCGAGGTAGTCCCAGTCGGTGAGCAGGAAGTCGTGCGGCAGGCTCATCAGACGCAGCTCGTCGTCAAAGGCGTTGGCGAAGGATGCCCGCACGTCGGCTTCGGTGAGCGGATGCATCGCCTCAGTCTATGCAGGGGCGGGGTCAGGGGGCGGTCACGTCGAAGACGCCGTGGGCCCCGCGCTCGGCGTCGACCATGAAGTGCGAGACGAAGGGGTAGTGGCCGGGCTCGGGGAACGTCAGCTCGACGAACCCGCCCTGAGCGGGCATCAGCCCGAGGGCCTGCGATCCGCTGCCCTCCGCGCGGTTCAGCGAGTACGCGCCCTCCGACCACACCGTGTCGAACTGCCCGCCGACGACGTGGAAGCTCGAGGGCCGGGCGACCCCGGCGTCCAGCACCCACACCCGCACCCGCTCACCGACCTTCGCCTCCAGCGGCGCGTGGTCGTACTGGTTCGCAGAGCCGTTGAAGACGACCAGGTCGGGTCTCTCCGCCGCGACCTTGTCCACGTCGACCTCGCCGCCGTGGTGGTCGCCCAGATAGTACTCGCCCTGCACGAGCACGTAGCTGCGGTCCACCGCGGGCAGGTCATCGGGTTCGATCACGACGGCTCCGTACATCCCGTTCGCGATGTGCGCGGTCATCGGCATGGTCGAGCAGTGGTACATCCAGATGCCGGCGCGGGCCGCGGTGAAGGTGTAGGTCAGGCTCTCCCCCGGCGCGATGGACCGCATCGGCTCATCGGGAGCGAGGGCACCGGCATGGAAGTCGACGGAGTGGTCCATGGACGCGTCGTTCACCAGCGTGATCTCGAACGTGTCGCCCACCCGACCGTGCAGGACGGGACCGGGTGCCGTGTCGTTGTAGGTCCACAGCGTCTGCGTCACGCCGGGGGCGACCTCGACCTCGGTGTCTCGCACGGTCATCGTGAGCCTCTGGGTGCGCGGTCCGTCGGCCGCGGGCAGCGACGGCAGCTCCGCGTCGTAGGGGCGGAAACCCGCACCCGGTTCGGCCATCAGGTCGAGCGGTGCCGACGATCCCGCGCCGCCCGACCCGGCATCGACGCCGTGGCGCATGCCGGGCATCCCTTCCATGCCGTTCCGGGAATGCGTTCCCGACGATGAGCCCGTCGCGACGATCTGCATCGTCATGCCCATCTGCCGATGCCCGATGATCGAGCACCAGCCGTCGAGATCGGCGGTGATCACGCCCACGTCGATGGTCTGCGACTCCCCGGGAGCGAGTCTCCGGCCCGCGATCCCGTTCGCGAACACGAGATCGTGGGTGAGCTCGGCGTCGGTGTTGGTCAGCTCGATGACCAGCCGGTTCCCGGCGGGCACCTCGATGCGCGCAGGCGTGAAGCGCATGTCCGCCGCCTCGACCCGGACGGTGGTGACGGGAGCGTCCGCGGGGCCTGCC
>JBASAE010000340.1:0-3737 GCA_049654285.1 Microbacterium sp. | reverse complement strand
CGCCTAGAGTGAGCACGTGAGCACCCGCATCCCGAAGACCCCCGACGTCCCGCAGCTTCCGCTGATGGACGCCGCTGCGTCGGACGCCGTCGTCGAGATCAAGCCGACCTGGCGCGGCTGGATCCATGCCGGCACGTTCCCCGTCGCGATCGCGGCCGGCGTGGTGCTGATCGTGCTCGCGCACGGGACGCCCGCCAAGTGGGCCGCGGCGGTGTTCATGGCGACCTCGCTGCTGCTGTTCGGGAACTCGGCCGTCTATCACCGCTTCAACTGGAAGCCCACGACCAAGATGGTGCTGAAGCGCATCGACCACGCGAACATCCTGCTGCTGATCGCGGGCACCTACACGCCCATCGCCACCCTGGCGCTGCCGCCGGGGAAGGGCACCTGGCTGCTGGCGATGGTGTGGGGCGGAGCGCTGCTCGGCATCCTGTTCCGGGTGTTCTGGATCAACGCGCCGCGCTGGCTCTACGTCGCCCTGTACCTGCTGCTCGGCTGGGCCGCGGTGATGTACATCGTCGACCTGGTGCACGCCAACGTCGCCATGATGGTGCTCGTGTGCGTGGGCGGGCTGCTCTACAGCGCGGGCGCCGTGGTCTACGCGACGAAGAGGCCCAACCCGTGGCCGGGGCATTTCGGCTTCCACGAGATCTTCCACGTGTGCACCGTGCTGGCGTTCCTGTGCCACTGGACCGCGTGCCTGCTCATCTCGCTGCATCCGCTCGCGCCGTCGCTCGGCCTGCCGGCTTGACCGGCGGCGGTGTCCTCGTGTGACACCGACCGGGCTCCCGCGACCGCGGGGTCGCTAGCATCGAGAGCGACCGGTGCGGGCACCGGAGCAAAGGAGGGCACCATGGCCGAGGTCGAGAGCTTCACGCTGGACCACACCGCCGTCACAGCCCCGTACGTGCGCCTGATCGCCGTCGAGCGCGGCCCGCGAGGCGATGCGATCTCGAACTTCGACGTGCGTTTCGTGCAGCCCAACGAGGGCGAGATCCCCACCGGCGGGCTGCACACCATCGAGCACGTGATCGCCGCCCGGCTGCGCGATCACCTCGAGGGCGTCATCGACATCTCCCCGTTCGGATGCCGCACCGGCTTCCACCTGATCACCTGGGGCGAGCCCGCGATCGCCGATGTGGTCGCAGGCGTCCGGGAGAGCCTGCGCTTCATCGCCGAGACCGCGGAATGGAGCGACGTGCCCGGCGTCTCCGCCGTGGAATGCGGCAACTACCGCGATCACAGCCTGCACAGCGCTCGCGAGTGGTCGAGGCGCATCCTCGATCAGGGCATCAGCCTCGACGCGTTCGTCCGCGTAGGGGTCTGATCCGCCCGCCCCGTTCAGCGCCCGGGACGCGGACCCTCGTCCCGGCCCTCGGCACGGGCGGCCTCCTCGGCATCCAGCTCCTCGCGCACCTCGGCGCGGTAGCGCACCCGGCGGATGCGACGATTCATGTCCCAGATCAGCAGCACGACCGCGATCACCAGGAGGGCGACGATCGCGAAGCCGCCGAACCCCGGCGTGACCAGATTCGGGTCGACGTTCGAGGTGGGCGTCGGCAGGGGGGTCGCGTCGGCGAACGGAAGCATGTGTGCGCCTTTCATAGGCGGGTCGAATAGCCTGGTACCAGCCTAACGACTGGCCGCGTCGCCCGAGACCTCCGGCCCGCCCTCTCACCCGCAGGAGACCCGTGACCACCGAGCAGGAACTCGCCGAACGCTACGGCCGAGGACGCCGCCGGCCGCTGCCGTGGATCGTCATCGGGATCGCGGCCGCCGCGCTGATCGGCGGCCTCGCGTGGATGACGGTGGCGAACTCCCTGACGCAGGTCTCGACCACCGACCGAGGCTTCGCGGTCACCGACGCGCACAGCGTGACGGTGCACTACCAGATCTCCGCACCACGCGGTCGCGACGTGATCTGCTACGTGCAGGCGCTCGACGAGGAGTTCGGGATCGTGGGCTGGAAGGTCGTCGAGATCGCGGCCTCCGCGGACCACACCCAGGCGTTCACGACCGTCGTGCCCACGGTCGCCGAGGCCACAACCGGTTTGGTGAACTCCTGCCGGGTGTCTTAGAATCGATCGCAGAAACCGACGCCCCGGCCCGTGCCGGGGCGTCTTGGCATATCGCCCGGTCCCCACGGGGATCGCATCTCCGCCCCTGAAGGGGCCCACACGAAGGAGCATGCTGTGTCCACAGACGCTCAGGTACCTTTCCTCACCCAGGACGCCTACGACCGGCTCGTCGCCGAGCTCGAGCAGCTCTCGACGTTCGGCCGGGACGAGATCGCGAAGCGCATCGAAGCGGCGCGCGAAGAGGGCGATCTGAAGGAGAACGGCGGTTATCACGCCGCGAAGGACGAACAGGGCAAGCAGGAGGCCCGCATCCGCACGCTGCAGCAGCTGCTGAAGACCGCGAAGGTCGGCGAGGCCCCGCAGAGCCGCGGCGTCGTCGAGCCCGGCACGGTCGTCACCGCGGTGGTGGCGGGCGGCGAGGAGACCTTCCTGCTCGGCAGCCGCGAGATCGCCGGCGGCACAGACCTCGACGTGTACAGCGAGGCCAGCCCGCTCGGCCAGGCCATCCTCGGCCTGAAGGTCGGCGAGAAGACCTCGTACGAGGCGCCCAACGGTCGTCAGATCGCGGTCGAGGTGACCGGGGTGGAGACGTTCACCGGCTGAGCCCAGAGACGACGGAGGGCCTGCGGCATCGTGCCGCAGGCCCTTTCTCGTCACATCGCGGGCGACGTGGGGTCAGTCCTCGACGACGAGCGGCTCGAAGCCGGCGTTGCGCAGTGTCGCGAGGGTGAGCTGCGAGTGCTCGGCACCACGGGTCTCGACGCTGAGCTCGAGGAACACGTCGCCGATCTGCATCCCGTGACCGTGCCTGGTGTGCATGGCCTCGATGACGTTCGCGCCGGCCTGGGCGATCAGCTCGGACACCCGGGCGAGCTGCCCCGGGCGGTCGGGCAGCGGGATGCGGATGGTCATGTACCTGCCGGACGCCGCGAGGCCGTGCGCGACGACGCGCTGCAGCAGCAGCGGGTCGATGTTGCCACCGGAGAGGATCGACACGGCGGGGCCGGACGCGGTGATCTTGCCCGCCATGATCGCCGCGACGCCCACGGCGCCGGCCGGCTCCACGACGACCTTGGCCTGCTCGAGCAGCACCAGGATCGCGCGCGCGATGTCGTCGTCCGAGACGGTGACGACCTCGTCGACGAGCTCTCGGATGATCTCGAACGGCACCTTTCCCGGCTCGGCGACGAGGATGCCGTCGGCGATCGTGGGTCGGGTGACGATCTCGACCGGATGTCCGGCGGCGAGCGACGGCGGCATGGCCGCGGCGTTCTCGGCCTGCACTCCGATGATCCGCACGGTGCGGCCGTCGCGGGCGGCGGACGCCTTGATCGCGGCGGAGACCCCGGCGATGAGCCCGCCCCCGCCGATCCCGACGATGAAGGTGTCGGCGTCCGGCACGTCCGCGTAGACCTCGAGCCCGAGCGTTCCCTGTCCGATCACGATGTCTCGATGGTCGAAGGGGTGGATCAGCACCGCGCCGGTGCGCTCGGCGAACTCCGCGGCGAGTTTCAGCGAGGTCGCGACGGTCTCCCCCTCCAGCACGACCTCGGCGCCGTAGCCGCGGGTCGCCAGCAGCTTCGGCACCGGCACGCCGAGCGGCATGAAGATCGTCGCGGGGATGCCGAGCGCCTGCGCGGCCAGCGCGACGCCCTGGGC
>JBASAE010000339.1:0-2217 GCA_049654285.1 Microbacterium sp. | reverse complement strand
CGCCCAGTCCGTCGTGAAGATGAGGCCCTTCCTGATCTGTTCGACGTCTTCCACGACCACGACCCTGTGCATGATGTTCCTCACACCTCGTAGGGGATCCGCACCAGGGCATGGGTCCCGGTCTCATCCGAGGCGATCCGCAGGCCGTATCCGTGCTCGCGCCCGTACAGGAGCGTGATGACCCGGTTCACCAGGAAGACACCGAGATGATGGGCGGGCTGCTCCTCGGCGAGCAGGGTCGTGTGGATCTCCTGCAGTATGGCCTCGGAGATCGGGGCGCCGTTGTCGTCGACCGCGATCGTGAGCACGTCATCGTCCACGTGGGCCCGGACATGCACGAGAAGCGGAACGCCGGGCTCAGGGCGGGCATGGGCGAGCGCGTTCTCGACCAGAGGCTGGATCAGGAGGCGGGGGACCAGCGCCTCCAAGGCGTCGGCGGCGCAGTCGATCCGGAAGTCCATCGACGTGCCGAGTCGGAGCTTGTGCAGTTCGAGGAAGCTGCGCAGATAGGCGACGTCCTCGCTGAGCCGCATCGCGTTGCCGCGCCCCCGGATCGAATAGCGCATCAGGCCGGCCAGATCCAGGACGATCCGTCCCGCCGTGTCCGGGGAGGTCGGGATCTCATAGCGCACCATCTCCAGGGTGTTGAAGACGAAATGCGGATTGAACTGGGTCTCGAGCTGCCGCATCTCCAGAGCGGTGTGCGACTGCTCCAGGGCGATGTTGCTCTTCACCTGCACGTCGAGCTGGGTGACGATGTGATTGAAGCTGTCGTACACGCCGGTGAACTCGCGATAGGCGGGCGTGGCGAGGCGGAATCCCAGATTGCCGCGGAACCACTCGTCGATGCCTCGGTCGAGATCCGCGAGGGCGCGGGCGGAACGGCGGGACTGCCGCCGGGTGATCGCCTTCGCGAGGATGACCATCAGCACGGCGGCCACGCCGAGGATGACGAAGCTGGTCCCCGCGAACGTCCAGAAGAAGCGCTGCGGGGTGAGGACGGTGATCGTCGCGCTCGTCTCGGGGTCCTGCGCGCTCGCGTGGAAGTAGTCGACACCGTTGGCGCGAAGGGTCAGGAGGCCGGGAGTGCTGTGGACGAACTTGCCCGTGCCCAACGCCGCCGACGTGTTGCGCGAGCGCGTGCCGGAGTCGAAGTAGATGTTGTCGAAGGAGTCCGTGACGACGATGCGCTCGATGCTCTGCGCGCGGATCTGATCGATCAGCCCGCTCTCGCCGAGGATCCCGATCATCATCGCGCCGTCGCCGGTCCCGTCCGGGTCGGTCACGGGGACGGCCATCACATAGGTGCCTGCGTGCGGGGGTGCGAGGCGGACACGCAGCGCCTGCCGGGCGACGCCGTCCTCGGACGCCTCGATCGCCGCGCGCAACGCGGCGATCAGCGCGGGATCGGTGAGCGTGAGCTGGTTGTCCTCGTAGAGGTTGCTCGCGGCCACGCGTCCCTCGGAGTCGATCAGGGCGAAGGAGGAGCCGGCCGCCCAGGTGCGCACCTCGCTGTAGAGCAGATCGTAGGCGGCGGCCCGACGGGTCGCGTCCGCCCGTCGGGCCAGCAGGTCCTCCGAGACGGCGTCCTCGGCCGCGAGACGCGTGATCCCGTCCTCGATCTGCGCGATGCTCGACCCCCAGTACCGGGACAGGCGCGAGGCGCCGTCCGTCAGCACCCCCGCCGTCGAGAACTGCAGGTTGACGATCAACCCGGCGGTGAACAGCAGGAAGAGCAGTATCGTGACCGTGAGAGCGAAACGGAACAGCTCACGGCTCAGATGGTCGACGTAGCGCTTCACTTCTCTCTCAGATGCTCACTTCTTCCTTGCCTGACAGTCGGAAGAAGATCAGCAGCGAGATGATCGACGTCAGGGTCAGCACGGTCGAATACGCCGCCGCGTTGCCGAAGTTCGAGCGGATGACTTCCGTGTAGATGGCCACGGTCAGGGTCTTCGTCCCGGCCGTGTACAGGATGATCGAGGAGGACAGCTCCGAGATCACGGTGATCCAGCTCATGATCGCACCCGCGATGATACCCGGAATCATCATCGGAAGCGTGATCCGCCAGAAGGTCTTCACCTCGGTCGCGCCCAGCGAGATCGCCGCCTCTTCGATGCTGGGGCTGATCTGGCCCATGATCGCCGAGGCGGAGCGGATCGTGTAGGGCATACGCCGGATCGCCAGAGAGACGATCATGATGAACGCGGTTCCGGA
>JBASAE010000338.1:0-3318 GCA_049654285.1 Microbacterium sp. | reverse complement strand
GCTCCGGCGCGATCGACGACGATCTCGGCGTGCAGGCCGTGGTGCCGCAGCAGCACGCCGGTCGGGGCATCCGGTTCGCCGACCCAGCCGACGAAGGCCTCGGTGCCCGCGAGACGGCGGATGCCGGACGCGGTGTCGATCGCCAGGCCGTCCGCGTCGACGCGGTAGCCGACGGCATCCTCATGCGATCCCTCGGTGAGCGGCGCGAGCTGGTCGAGCAGGGCGCGTCCGCGGGCGATGACCTCGGCGCCGCGTGCGGCGTTGTACTCCCGGCCCGGGGCGAGCGCGCCCTCGGTGCTGATCGCGTCGGTGCCGTACAGCGCGTCGTAGAGCGAGCCCCAACGGGCGTTGGCGGCGTTCAGCGCGAAGCGGGCGTTCAGCAGCGGCACGACCAGCTGCGGGCCGGCGGTCGTCGCGATCTCGGGGTCGACATCCTCGGTCGTGACGGCGACGTCCGTCGGCTCCGGCGTCAGGTACCCGATCTCGGTGAGGAGGGTGCGGTACTCCGCGGGCTCCGGGGTGCCGGGCTGGGCGCGGTGGTAGTCGTCGATGCGCTGCTGCAGTTCGGCGCGAGTGCGCAGCAGGGCCTCGTTGCGCGGCCCGAGGTCGCGGAGGATCGCGCTCACGCCGGCCCAGAAGGCGTCGACGTCGCGCCCGGCCTCGGTGAGGGATGGTTCGGCGAACGCGACGATGGGCTCCGCCACGGAGAGGTCGGCGCGGGTGAGGTGATTCGTCACAGGTCTGCTCCTTCGGTGCGGGCGCCGAGACGGCGCAGGGTCTCCAGGGCGATCTCGGCGTCCTGCGCGGGGGTGCCGCCGGCGACGCCGAGTCCGCCGACGCAGGTCTCGTCGAAGAAGATCGGCATCCCTCCGTCGATCGTGGTCAGGATGCCTCCGGTCCCGAGCGGCAGCGCGGTGGCGAGGGCCTCGGGGATGCGCGCGGTGCGGCGCCTCGTGGACGCCGCGGTCGCGGCCTTGCGGCGGCTGGTCTCCGCGCTGTGCGGCGTGGCGCCGTCGGCCATTCCGTAGGCGATCAGGGTCATGGTCGGGTCCATGACGGCGACGACGGGACGGACGCCGGCGGCGTGACCGATCTCCATGGCCAGGCTGACGGCGTGCGCCGCCGTCTCATAGGTGATCGCGGTGATCTGACGGTAGGCGGGCATGCTGCTCCTTCAGGAGAGGGGTGCATCTCAGGCTAGAGAAAGATCCGTATTGCGGAGTACGATTTTCGCATGGTGGAACATGTGGATGCCGGGCGGAGCGGCGTGCAGTCGGTGGCGCGGGCGTTCGCGCTGCTGGAATCCCTCGCCGCCGCGGGTGGCGAGGGGAATCTGGCGGATGTCGCCGAACGCGCGGGGCTCGCGGTGCCGACCGCGCATCGGCTGCTCGGAACGATGCAGCGGCAGGGCTACGTGCGACAGACGGAGGACCGTCGGTATGCGCTCGGCGCGGGGCTCATCGGTCTCGGCCGGCTCGCCGTCCCACCGCTCGCCGACGAGGCCGCGCCGCTGCTGAAGGAACTCGAGGAGTCGTTCCACGAGACCGCGAACCTCGCGCTCCTCGACGGCGATCTCGTGCTCTATGCGGCGCAGGTGCCCTCGCGCAACCGCATGCGGATGTTCACCGAGGTCGGGCGCCGCGTGCTGCCGCACTCCACCGGGGTCGGCAAGGCGATGCTGTCGACGATGCCGGAGGCCCAGGTGCGGATGCTGGTGGATCGCACCGGGCTGCCGCGCTTCACGGCGTCGACGTTGACCGACGCGGAAGCACTGCTGGCCGATCTGCGGGTCTCGCGGCATCGCGGGTTCGCCGCGGACGACAGCGAGCAGGAGGTCGGCGTGCGCTGCATCGCGGTCGCGGTCCCCGGGCCGGGACAGCCCGCCGCCCTCTCGGTGTCTGGTCCCGCCGCGCGGATCACCGACGCGATCGTGCCCCGGGTCGTCGACGAGCTGACCGCCGCGGCCGCCGCGCTCGCCGGAGGCCGCTGATGTCGACGTCGGCCCGAGCGGATGCCGTGCATCGATTGCCTGGCATCGGTGCGCGTGAGACCATGAACCAATGAGCACGTCGCCTGTTCGCCTGGATCAGGTGCTCGACATCGTGACGATCAAGGCTCTCGCGCTGGTGGGGCAGACGGCGTCCGTCACGAAGACCGCCGAGCGCCTCGGATACAGTCAGCCGGCGATCAGCCAGCGGCTCAGCCGCACGGAGGAGAAGCTCGGGCTCCAGCTCATCAGACGGCAGGGGAACTCCGTCATGCTCACCGAGGCGGGAGAGGTGCTCGCGGGCATCTCGGGCCGGATCGAGGAGGCCTTGGAGGATGCCCGCCTCGGCCTCGCGGATCTGACCACCCTGCGCTCCGGCTCCTTCACCCTGTCGGGGTTCCCCTCGGTCTCGGCCACGCTGGTCCCGATCATCCTGAGCAACCTGCGCGTGGCCCGGCCCGGGCTCCAGGTCTCGTACATCGAGGCGGAGCCGCCGGAGGCGCTGCAGCTGTTGCGTGACCGCCGGATCGACGCGGCGATCACCTGCACGTACCCGGGGGAGGGCGGGCATTTCGGCAGCACCCTCCATCAGCTCCCGCTCTTCTCGGACCCGCTCTTCGTGATCATGCCGACCTCGCACCGCCTCGCCGGGGACCCGACGGTCGCGCTGGAGGAGCTCAGCGCGGACGAATGGGTCGCCGGCTGCCCGCTCTGCCGGGGCTACGTGATGACGGCCTGCGACGATCACGGGTTCACGCCTCGGATCACGCTCGAGACGGACAACTTCGCCGCCGTCGTCGGGCTCGTCTCCCGCGGTCTGGGCGTGTCGATCGTCCCGGCGCTCGTGCTGCGCACCGTGGCGATCCCGGCCTCGGTCGCGGTCAGGCGGCTCTCGCAGCCGGCGAACCGGTCGATCGAGCTCATCACCGATCAGGCGGTCACGCAGTCGCCGGTGCTGCACGCCATGGCGCGGCTCTTCCGCGCCCTGGACGCGAACGCCTGGGGGCTGGAGAGCGCCCGGCCGTCAGGGCGCGCAGGCGCCCAGGGTCAGGGCTGACCCGTCTCGACCGGCGCTGACCCTTCCCGTTCGTGGAAGACGACGCCGTCGTGCACGCCGAGAAGGAGGTGCTCCTCGGGACGCGTCAGGCAGGCGAGGTCGGCGAGCGGATCCCCGTCGACCACCAGGAGGTCGGCGACGAAGCCCTCCTTCAGCTGTCCGATGCGGTCCTCGACGCCGAGCAGCCGCGCGGCGGTGACCGTCGCGTCGCGAAGGACCGCGGCGTTCGACTGGACCTGCGCACGGAGCAGGAGCTCGTCGAGCTGGAACCGCT
>JBASAE010000337.1:0-7172 GCA_049654285.1 Microbacterium sp. | reverse complement strand
CGCACATGTCCGCCCACTCGGCGGTCACGTCCTGTACATCGTCCCCATCAACGAGGGATACGCGAGGGTAGGACATCATGACGCCGGTCAGGTCATACCCAAGCGCCTGATCGCCCCCGGGCCTCTCAGGGTGCTTCGCCGTCAGGTCACGCCATTCAGGTCCAGAGATCGGTGTGAATCGCGCCGTGATCTTCTCGCCGCCCAGCTCTACCTCTTGGTCCACCGGCTCGACCGCTGCGAACTCCTGTCGCGCCTTCGCGACCAGCGCCTTCACATCAACAGCCATCTTCGTTCCTCACCTCAAAGTCTTCTCACCATGGGGAAAGCCCGTGGGCGGGGAGGTGAGGAACCCCGCCCACGGGAGCTTGGTTACGCGCCAGCGGCGACCGTGACTTCCTGCTCGACCTTGCCCGTTATCGACGGAACGGTGCGCTTGTGCGCGTCAGTGTTCGCGGTCGCGGGCACATCCACAGACGACGCGGTGCGCACCGGCACCACGTCGTTGATCTTGTCGCCCGCCTCGAACACATGCCCGTTGTCATACCCGAGCGCGTGGACGACGAACCCGGGCACCCCGGGAACCCCCAGCACACCCTCGGCCTCGGTCGGCGTCTCACGGTTGTACACGTACAGCAGCGTCAGCTTGAACTTCTTGCGCCCCTCAGCGGTCAGCACCTGATCGAGCGTGTACCGCTCAGAGTTCCGCTCCTCGATCGTCGGCTCCAGCGCATACCCGGACGGCCCGTACAGGCCATACGTCAGAGGCACGACCGTGCCCGCGGACAGCTCCGCGGCAGTCGGCGCGGACGGGTCAGCAATCGCGGGCACCCACAGCACGACGCCCTTACCGTCGTAGCCGAAGCCCTCCTGAACCTTTTCGGTCATGTCATCTCCTTGCGAGTCGAAACTGCGCGTGCGCGCACCGGCACCGTGCCGGGAATGAAAGAAGCCGGTCGCGCTTTCGCAACCGGCTTCTTGTCGACCACCTTGAACTGGCGGCGTTTCCGCCTATATGTGGCCAGGGGAATGTCGAACTCGTGCAACGGATCCCCCGGCGTCGCACCACGAACACGAATGAACATCTAGACCCCCTTCGGCACAGTCCGATACGTGAAATCGACATCCACGAACCAGAGCGGCGGGGACACCGTTGTGTCCTTCTCCACCTCGGATTCGTCATCGACCACGATCGGTCGGCACGTCCGCCCCGGCACGGTCATCACGTGCTTGTCCATCGGCCCGCCGAACACGGTAGCGACCCGTCGAGCCGCCGCCGGGTCAACCCCAACGCACCGCCCCACAACTCGCATTGTGCGCGCCGAGTCGACAGCCTGCCGGGCCTGGTATCGGTCATCACCGATGACGTCTGGGCCGAGATCGTGCAGCACCACGTACGAGGCGCGCACCACCTGCCCTTGTGGGTCCAGCGGAGCATCCGAGTCATGCACTGTCAGATTCGGGCGGGCACGGGCACGCGCCAGAACCTGATCGAAATGGGCCTGACGGTCCATCACAACCCCATCTCTGAAAGCGACTGATCCAGCGCGATCTCAATGCCCCTGTCCAGCTCGTCATCAGCGAACAGCTCGGCACGCTTGCGAGCCCGTACCGGCTTCACACCAATGGGGGTCACCTCCGGGTCGTCGAAGATGCCGAATCCGGGCGTCAACCCGCCCTTACCCGTCTTCCCGCCGTACCTGGCGAGATCCGGCCCAATCTCAGCCTCGATCACGCCCTGCCCGAACGCGCCATACTCGCGCACCTCGTAGTCGATCGTCGCCGAGTACTGCGAGCCCATCGTGTTCCCGCTGGCGAGCTTCTGCCACTCGCCCTTCGTGCGCATCGCCGCCTGCTGTACGGCCTGAGCGGCCTTCCGCGGCATCAGCCCGGCAACCCCTGTCAGATCACGCTCAAGCACCTGCAACTCTTCGAACCCATCGGTCACTGCGTATCCTCCAGGTGGAATCGACGCGATGTCGGATTCGACCGGGGACGCTTCGCCCCCACCGTGAAGATGTCACCGGACAGCAACGGGTCGGTGACGGATGAGATCACTTCGAGCTTGTGCCCGCGCGCTACTGCCGCCACGTCGCCGATCGCCTCATCCGGTGTCACCACCGGAATCGACAGCTTCCCGCCCTGCTCCGCAAACCGCTGATCGGCCACAGAACGCTCATTCGGAATCACCGCGCCGAAGGTCAGCTTGCACTTCCCCTCGTAGATCACCGGGGGCGGCGCATCGATGTACGCCAGCAACTCATCGCTCCACACCTTCTCGCCGGTTGGCGGGCCGGTGACGCGGCACTTGTCGCGCATGTCCGCCTCAGCGGCCCGCCGACCCCGATTCAACGCGGACAGCGAGGCCGGCATCAGCCACCCCCACTGAAGCTCACGTTGTACACGCCGGGCAGGAACTGCGCCACGTCACCCTCAGCGGACGCGAGCAGCCGCCCACGCTCGACCTCAGAGATGTAGAGCTGACCCGTCGACACCGCAGCGTCGACCGTCTCCTGGTACGTGTCCTCACCAAGCTGTCGCCGCGCGTCCGGGTTCCGCAGCACACGGATAACCATCGCCACGACGACGCGGGCGATGGACTCCTTACGCAGGAACGCTGGATCCTCATCGGGTAGCGACATGCGGCGGGTGACGCCCGGGATCTCGTCTTGGACGATCCCCCAGGCGTCATCCAGCCACTGCGTCGCCGCCGAGCGCTCCTTCAGCCCGGCGGACTCCACCAGCGGACGCTCGAACGACTTCTCAAGCCGAGCAATGTCGGCAACTGGATTCGTCATGCGCCCTCCTTCAGAGTCAGCCCTTCGCGGCTTCGATGGCCTCCACCGCGGCTATCAGCTCCTTGCGGCTGACCGTCTCAAGGTCGAACCCGTGATCAGGGTTCAGCTTCGACAGGTGCTCGAACCAGACCGCCTTCGACCCCTGAACGGGATGCGGGCGCTCGGGCTGCTCCTGCTCGCCGTCCTCGTCGTCGCCGTCGCTGGACTGGTCGGGCGGATTTCCACCCGGATCGCCAGCTGCCTCGGATGCTGCGACGCGCGCCAGCTCTTCGGCAGTCAGCGGCGTGCCGGCAGGCGGCACGATGTGCCGCTCATCCTCAGCGCCGGACGCTTCCGGATCGATCATGCCTTCCGGAGCGCCGCTGATCTTGTAGCCGCGGCGCCGGAAGAACTGGTATGCCGCCGAGTCGGTGTCGACCTCGGCTCGCCCTTCGGAGAAGGTGATGCCAGCGATACGCCGGTTCACCTTCCCCGGGGCGCGGACAGTGACGATCGCCACTTACTGCACCTTGACGCGGAACGCGCCCGCCGACTTGGTGGCCTTGATTGCGAGGCCGACCGGCCCCAGCTCGACCTCTCCCGTCTTCACCGCACCGGAGGTGCTGAAGTCGGGGAGCCACTGCGAGAGCAGGTCGCCGTCCTTGACGGATGCGCCGTGCACGCCGTCGAGGCCGAAGCGGACGCCGTACAGCGAGGTAACGCCGGTTGCGGCGTCCGTCTCGATCACGTCGTCGTTCGACCCGGACTTCTTGCCGAGGTCCACGAACGGGATGTCGCGGAAGGTCGAGACGACCTGGCCCCACTCGTCCTTGGTGGTGTTGTAGTAGCCGATCAGGTCGGCGATGAACTCCAGGACCGCGACACCATCGGCGTTCGCGTAGATGACGTCCACACCATCCATCGACCGCAGCCACTTCGTGATCGCGCGCTTCGCGTTCAGCGCATCGGTCTTGTCCGCCAGAGCAGAGAAGTCGTGCGGCGTGGTGCCGGTCGCGAAGCTCTCCGTGGTCGTGCCGGTCACGGCGGCGTCGATGCCATCGAATCCGGGAGCGGTCTGAGCGAAGTCAGCTTCCACGCCGTTGATGAACTCGTCCACGAAACGGGCCACGCTCGACTTGATGAGCTGGCTCTGCTGGAAGACGATCTCGTTCGTCTGTGCGTTGCCGAGGTTCGCCAGCACGCGGTCGACCTTGTACGTGCCACCGAGAGGCGACAGCGGCACGGTGAAGCGCTCGCGCTTCGCCTCGGACGCCACGTACTCGGTGTTCTGCGAGCGGAACGCGGCGCCGCGCTCGGTCTTCACACGGGTGTACCCGTAGACCAGCGATGCGCCGGCCGTACCGGGCGACACGGAGTCATCGAACGTGATCCGGTTGAGCACCTGCGCGCTCTGCTTCCGGAACTCGTCGATGATATGGAAGTCGATGTCATCCTGCGTGTTGATCGCAGCATCTGCAAGGGTGATTGCCATGTATGGCCCTCCTACTTCTTGTTGACCCGAGCCGCGACCGCATCAGCGAGCGTCTTCGCGCGGGAGGTTGGTGTGGACGATCCGCCACCAGTGATCCCGGCATCCTGAGCGGATGCCGTTGACGGGGCACGCAGCTTGAGGATCGCCGCGACCTGAGCCTTCAGCTCGTCCTCGGTCGTTCCAGTGAGCAGCGCGCGCTCGTCCTTCGTGATGCCGTTGTCGATCGCAGCCTGAAGTTGCAACAGCTCGGCGCCGTTCTTGGTCGCCGACTCTTCTGCAGTCGCTGCTCGGAGGTTCGCCTTCTCGATCTCGCTGAGCTTCTCCTGCTCGGCGAGATCGAACTTGTCGGCCTTCTCCTTGTTCTCCTTCGCTCGCTGCTCCCACTGACGCGAATGACCGATGGCGGCTTCGTACTTCGCCTTCCAATCGGTCGTGTCATCGGAAGCCGGATCGGCCGGCGGCGTCTGTGCAGACGGTGCGGGATCCGGTGCGGGCGGCGTTCCACCGACAGGCGCCGCCTCGGCGCCGGGAACGGCGTCAACGTAGCGGAACCAGGGCCGGTGCCATGCGGGCGGCGAAAGCGGCCCGAGGGTTCGTGAGTACGGCATGTTTCTCCTTTGCGGAATCAGCCCGGCGCCGTGCGGCATGGGCAGTCACCCTCAAGGGCCGTGCGGCCCCGGTGAGGGAAGTTCAGATCGCCCGCAGAGCCTCAGACAAGCTCATGCGGTAGTTCGTGGACGACTCGAACCGTTGCACCATCTGCGTGTAGATGCGTTCGTGGATGATGTCCGCTCGGTCGTCGTTCAGTCCGAGCGCGTCGGCGAGCTTCAGCAAGTCGCCGCCCTCGGGACGGGTGGCGTCGATGCCCGCGATGCGCCGCTGCACAGCCTCGTCGAGCTGTGCCCACCTGTCCGGCGTTACCGGGATGCCTCGTGATCCCGACACGGCATCAGCGCTGTTCAGGCCGATCGACCTCGGGATGTATCCGTTGCGGCGGGCATACTCGCGCCGGTACACGTCATCAAAGAGACGTCGTTCCTCGGCGGTCATCGTCGCCCGGTCCAATGGGTCACGCACGCCGGTTCGGCGCGCTTCGATCACGCGCCCGCGGGCACTCCCAGCGCGCGGCGGGTTCTTGTACGTCCCGGTGTACGCCTCGGCGCGCTGCCTGAGCCGTTGCGGCCCGGTGATGTACCCGTTCTCGCGCAGCAACTCCACCGCCCGCGTCTTGCTGTTCCCGGCCTCGGCGTAGATGCCATCCAGGGTCAGCTTCCCGCCGCTCTTGCGTGGGCGGTTGCGGTCGAACCTGTCGGCGTTCGTCACCTTCCAAATGTCGCCACCATCACGGATCGCCTGCGCGTCCCGCTTCCCGAAGACCTTGTTCTGCTCAGCCTCCGACATGCTGTTGAACATCCCGTACGGATCGGTGAGGAAGTCGCCCGCCGCGTTCTCCCCGACCGGGATGTGCCGGCAGTCGCATCCTGGATGCCGCTGAAATCCCTTGTTCCACCGGAACCACTTCCCCGCCAGCGGGATGCACCGCCGACAGGAAGGCGGATTCAACATCCGCACATACCCGGTGACGTTCGTGCTCGTCAGGGACGCCTGCACGGCGCCGCGGTTCGCGTCAGCGATCAGCGACGGCACCGCCACGTCAAGGAACTTCCGCGCCTCAAGCAGCGCGCCCGCTGTCGACATGCCTGCGCCGATCGACTGCTTTGCCCGGACAACGGACGTGTGCAGCACCTTCACGACTGGTGCCCCGTCCCGGTTGGCGATGGCGAACGCGGCAGGATTCGCCGGGATCATGCCCGAAGCATCCTGCCGCGTCTGCGCCAGCACCTCCGGCACGTACTCGGCGCCGTCCTGCGCGGCTCGCCGCATCGCATCCTGCACGGTCGCGGTCAGCTCACCGCCGACTCGCTGCCACCCCGCATCGAAGTCGTACCCGACCCTGCGCCAGAGTGCCCTACTCGCTCGAAGCGCCTCCGCGGCGAGCTGCCGCTGCGAGTTGTAGTGCTGTATCGCTGCTGTCGGGAGCATCCATGTCCCCCTTCACGATGCGAGAGAAGTCCTGCTCCATCTCGGCATCCGCCATCTCAAGCCACCGCTGCACCTTCGGCTGATTTGCGCCGGGAAGCATCTCCCACGCCGCCTCTCGCGGGAACCCGGAAGTGATCAGCTTGCCGATGCCGTCAACGATCGCCGCGAAGCTCTTCACCTCAGTGTCGGCGTACAGCATCTCCATGTCCGGGTTCGGCTCTTCGCGGCCCGATGCGCGGGCGGCGAGCGTGAACAGCTCCACCATGCCCTCGTTCGAGTACCGCTTCAGCTCTCCCTGCAAGCTCGTCAGCGTCGACTCTGCACCGGAGATCGCGTCTCCGGAGAGGTTCGCCATCCGCGAGAGCAGGTACTGCGGTGGAACCTGCGACGTAGCGAAGAACTGCGTCAGGAACTCTGTGAGCATCGTGACGTAGTTCGCCAGGTTCGACTCCGGCATGTCGAAGACCTTCGTCTGATCCCCGTTGAAGACCAGCATCCGGTCGACCGCGGCCCGCCCGAAGTCGCTCAGCAGCGGCACCCGCCGGCCGTTCACCAGCACGTACTCGCCGTGTTCGTCCTTCTGGTAGACGATCTGCCCGGACTCGTCACGCAGCACCGGGTCGAACCCGGTAACGACGCGCTGCCGGAACGCGCTGAACTGCATCGCCAGCAGCATGTTGAACCGAATCGTGTTGATCGCGTTTTGCTGTGGGATCAGCGGATCCACCGGGCTGAAGATGTCGCCGTTCGCGTTCGGCCGGTAGTCGAACGTTACGAACGGGACTGCCTTCATCGGGTGCGCGCCGTTCTTGCCGGCGTCAACCCACCCACTGCCCTCGCGGGTCAGCTTGAACCACGACTCG
>JBASAE010000336.1:0-5313 GCA_049654285.1 Microbacterium sp. | reverse complement strand
GCGTTCGCCCGCGCGGCCGCGCGGCGCGATCGCCTCGTGCTGCGGATCGACCTTGGTGGCTCCGACCGTGCGGCATCTCTCACCGCGCTCGCCGAGGGCGTGCTGCTGGCGCGCTACCGGTACACGGTGCTGCAGGGTGACTCGAAGCACGTCGGGCTCGCCTCTCTCACGATCGATGCCGGCGGTGGTGACGCCGCAGCGGACGCGGAGGCGGTGGCGGTGGCATCCGTGACAGCCCGTGCGGCCGTCGTCGCGCGCGACCTGGCGAACACCCCTCCCGGCCACCTGACCGCGACCGACATGGCCGGCATCGCTGCCGAGCTCGGCGAGCGGTTCGGCTTCCAGGTCGAGAGCTTCGACAAGCAGGCGCTCATCGAACTGGGCTGCGGCGGTCTGCTCGGCGTGAACCAGGGGTCGGTCGAGGAGCCGCGCATGATCGTGCTGCGGTACCGCCCGACGGGGGAACCGACCGGCAGGCTCGGTCTGATCGGCAAGGGCATCATGTACGACTCCGGCGGCATCAGCCTGAAGCCCAGCGACCCGATGCACCTGCTCATGAAGATGGACATGGGCGGTGCCGCAGCGGTGCTCGGCGCGTTCACCGGGCTGCGCGACGTCGGGGCGTCGGCCGAGGTGATCGGCTGGCTGATGTGCACCGACAACATGCCCTCCGGAACCGCGTACAAGCTCGGCGACGTGCTCACCGCCCGCGGCGGCACCACGATCGAGGTCAAGAACACCGATGCCGAGGGACGCCTGGCGATGAGCGACGCGTTCGCGCTCGCCCGAGAGGAGGAGGTCGACGCGATCGTCGACATCGCGACCCTCACGGGAGCGGCGCTGGTCTCGCTCGGGGGACAGATCGCGGCGCTGCTCGGCAACGACGATCGCATACTGGACCTGGTGCGGGCATCCTCGGCGACCACCGACGAGCCGGTCTGGCAGCTTCCCCTCGAGCGGAAGTACCGCGCCCAGCTCGACAGCCAGATCGCCGACATCTCGAACCTCGGCGGCCCGTTCGCCGGCACGATCACCGCCGCGCTGTTCCTCGATCACTTCACCGGAGGCACGCCCTGGGCGCATCTCGACATCGCCGGCACGATGCAGACCGAGAAGGACGACTCGTGGCGCACCCAGGGAGCCACCGGGTTCGGCGCTCGTCTTCTGCTCGACACCGCCCGCGCGTTCCACGCGGAGGAGGCGGCATGACCCGCTCCGAGTGCGGCGGCCCGCCGATCGCCGCAGCGCTCCTGAGCCGACCCGGTCGCAGACCGTCCTCTGCAACCCCCACCCCATGAGACGCCGCCCTGCGGCAAGGAGATTCACATGCACTACTGGTCCTCGTTCCTCGACATCCTCTGGTGGTCGCTGACCGTCTTCGTGTTCATCGCCTACCTGATGGCGCTGTTCTCGATCATCAGCGACCTGTTCCGCGACCGGAAGCTGAACGGCTTCGCCAAGGCGGTCTGGCTGCTGTTCCTCGTCTTCCTGCCGTTCCTCACCGCACTCGTGTACCTGATCGCGCGCGGTCGCGGCATGGGCGAGCGTGCGGCGGCGCAGGCCGAGAGATCGCAGGAGGCGGCCGAGTCGTACATCCGCTCGGTGGCGGCCGAGACGACCCCGACCGACGAGATCGCGCGCGCCAAGGCGTTGCTCGACTCCGGTGCGATCGATGCCGCGGAGTACGAGACGCTCAAGCGCGCCGCCCTCGCCAAGGCGCAGTAGCCTCGTGCGGGCCGGGCTCCCCGAGCCTCGGCCCGCGCAGGCGCTCGAGAACAGCAGCCTCGCCCACGGCGGGGCGATCTCTGCAGGGCAGAGGAGGAACACATGGATGCGACCCCGTCGCAGAGCGCGACCCCGGTGCGGGCCGGGCCGCCCTGGTGGCTCATCGCGGCGATCGGCGCCGTCGTCGTGCTGCTCTCGTTCGGCGCGGCCTTCCTCGGCGCCCGGCTCGGGCAGCCGCCCACGGGGACCGCACCCGTGGCGTCCGGACCGCCGGAGCCGTCGCCTGAGGAATCCGCGTCGGATGTGCCGGAGGTGCTGCCCGCGGGTGCCGATGTGCGCGCCGGGGTCGGCGTGGCGGACCCCGGGCACGGTGAGCCCGGAGACGTGTTCATCGACGTCGAGACGGCTGACGTGTACGTGCGAGACGACGAGGGCTGGCGCCGGGCCGGCAACATCCGTACCGCCGCGGTCGAGAACCTGACCGGCGATCGCGGCGAGCAGGGCGAACAGGGCAAGCCGGGCGAGACCGGTGCGCAGGGCAAGCCCGGTGCCTCCGGCGCCCCGGGCGAGACCGGTGCGGCCGGCCGGGACGGCACCCAGGTGGTGCTCGGCACCGGTACGCCCACCGGCGCCTGTGCCAACGACGGTGACGTGTTCATCGACACCGTCGCCGTGAGCTTCTACGAATGCCGCACCGGCACATGGGCACCGAGCACCGTTCCGTAGCCTCCTGGCGGATCTCGTCGCTCGCGACCTCCGCCGAGGGGGTCTATGGGCTCATCGTCGTCGCAGGCATGATCGTGGTCAGCCGCAACCTCACGGGAACCTCGGCCGAGGCGCTGTTCGCGGTGATCGCGACGCTGCTGGTGTTCTTCGCCGCGCACGTCTACGCGGCGACCGTGGCGCGGCTCGCCGTCCCTGGTGATGGCGGGGTGGGGAATGCCGTACGGCACGGTGTCCACGAATCCCTGGGGCTGCTCGTGGTCGGCGCGATCCCGGTTCTGGTGCTCGCGCTCGGCGTCCTCGGGGTCATGAAGCACAGCGAGGCGGTGTGGGTCGCGCTGGCCGTCGACGGCGCCCTCCTGGGCGTGCTGGGCTGGTTCATCACCGCCGCGCGCACGCCGAACCTCTGGGCGCGGATCGGCGGTGCCGTGCTCACGGCGGGCTTCGGGGCGCTGATGATCCTGCTGAAGGCGATGATCCACTGATGGGAGACGCCGCGGACGAGACGGGTGCGACGCCTGCGACACGGCGACGCTGGTGGATGCTGGATCCGCTGGGCTCGCTGCTCGGCTTCACGCTCTCCGTCCTGTCGGTCACGCCCTCGCTGGTGCCGCGGCCCGCCGTGATGCAGGGTGCGGTCGCGGCGCTGGCGTTCGCGGTCGGCTACCTGGTGGGGGCGGCGGTGTGGGTGCTGGTGCGCCGACTCCTCGGGGTACGAGTGCCGGGCCGGGGCTCTCCGCTGTTCTGGGTGCTGTTCTCCGTCGTGTGGCTGGGCGCGTTCGCGCTGCTCGCCGAACGCGCGACGGCGTGGCAGGACGAGGTGCGCGCGCTGGTCGAGATGCGCCCGCTGGGCGGCCCCGACCTCGGCGCCTTCGCGGCGGGCTTCTTGCCGCTCGTCGTGCTGCTGCTGACGATCGGGCGCGGTGTGCGGCGGATGTACACCGGCCTGCGGCGGACCATCGGCACCCCGCTCGCCGCGGGTGGTTCGGGGCTGATCGTGATCGCCGGAACGACCGCGGTGCTCATGATCACGATGGCCGTGCTGGATGGCGTCTACCTCGGGCGCAACGGCGCGCCGGACGCGGATGCCGTCGAGCCGCCGTCCGCCTACCGCTCGGCCGGGCCCGGCTCGGCGATCTCCTGGGACCACCTCGGGAGGCACGGCGCGAACTTCGTCGGCGGCGGGCCGAGCGCCGCCGAGATCACGGTGCTCACCGGCGTCGAGGCGAAGCAGCCGATCCGAGTGTATGCCGGAGTCGCGTCGGCGGAATCGCTCAAGGAGCGGGCATCCCTCGTCGTCGATGAGCTGGAGCGCACCGGTGCCTTCGACCGGCGGGTGCTGGTCGTCGCCACCACCACCGGATCGGGGTGGCTGGAGGCGCAGACCGTCGACGCGCTGGAGTATCTGCTGGCGGGGGACACCGCCATCGCCGCCATGCAGTACTCGTATCTGCCGAGCTGGGCCTCATCGGTGTTCGACCCCGAGTTGCCCCAGGACGCCGCCCGCATCCTGTTCGACGCGGTGTCCGAAGCCTGGCGCAGCCGCCCCGAGGGCGACCGGCCTCTGCTGATCAGCTACGGGCTGAGCCTGGGCGCCCTCGGGGCGCAGTCGGTGTTCGCCGACCTCGATGACCTGCGCGCTCGCACCGACGGGGCCATGTTCGTCGGCAGCCCGAACGGCGCCACGTTGTGGCGGAGCCTGCAGGCGGCGCGCGACGAAGGCAGTCCGGCCTGGCGGCCGGTGCTGGATCGGGGAAGCGAGGTGCGCTGGATCTCGCGCGCCGGCGACGAGAAGCTGCTCACCGGGCCGTGGCGCGAGCCGCGGGTGCTGTACCTGCAGCACGCGACGGATGCCGTGACCTGGCTCGCGCCGGAACTGCTCTGGCGCTCCCCGGACTGGTTGGAGCCCGCGCAGCGCGGAGCGGATGTGAGCCCGTCGATGCGGTGGATCCCGGTGGTGACGGCGATGCAGGTGCTGGTCGACATGCTCGTCGGCGAGGCGGTGCCCGCACGACACGGCCACAACTTCGGCGACGTGGTGCTCACCGGCTGGCGCGAGGTGGTGGGCGATCCCGGTCTGAGTGAGGCCGGATTCGCCCGCGTCCAGACCGAGATCGAGTCCTACGCCCCGATTCCGCCCGGTGACGAGTGATCCCGGCGCGTCCCGTCGGTACTATGCAGAAAGATGCCGGGACACGGCATCCCCTTCCTGAAGGAGAACGATGATCCGCTTCCTCATCCGCACCGCCATCGCCCTGGTCACCTCGGCGCTGGCGTTGCTCGTCTGCTCGTGGATCTTCGCGGACTTCCACGTCTCGGCCGTCGGGTTCATCACCGCGGTGGTGGTGTTCACCGTCGCGCACGCGATCCTCGGCCCGTTCATCTTCAACGTCGCCCGCCGGTACGCCAACGCGATCCTCGGCGGCATCGGCCTGGTGACCACCTTCGTCGCGCTGCTGATCGCATCGCTGTTCCCCGGCGGGCTGCGGATCGACGGCGTGGTCACCTGGATCCTCGCGACCCTCGTCATCTGGATCATCACCGCGCTCGGCCTCTGGCTGCTGCCGTTGATCTTCCTGAAGGAGAAGCTCGAGGGCAGGAAGGCCTGAGCCCGAGGCCCCAGCCACGAGGGGATCAGGCTGCGGCGAGCACTGCCTTCGCAGAGGTCGTACGGCGGAAGGCGACGGCCAGGGTCGTCGCGATCAGCGACAGCACCGCCCAGACCACCAGGGCCGCGGCGGCGGGGGCGTTGCCGGCGATCAGGCCGCTGAGCGCGGGCGCGGTCGGCATCGCGCCGCCGAGGGATGCCAGCCAGCCCGGAACCGTCGAGATCAGGCCGGTCGCCACCGCGAGCACGCCCACCAG
>JBASAE010000335.1:0-6466 GCA_049654285.1 Microbacterium sp. | reverse complement strand
GTCGGCGAGCGTCACCCCCTCGCCGACATCGCCCGGGCCTACGCGGCGTTCCCGACGAAGAAGAACGGCAAGGTGATCATCGATGTCCAATGACCGGAACGAGAGCGGGGGGCCGTTGGCCGGCGTCCGCGTGGTCGAGCTCGGGCAGTACATCTCCGGCCCCTACGCCGCGAAGCTGCTCGCCGACCTCGGCGCCGAGGTGATCAAGGTCGAGTCGCCCGAGGGCGACCCGATGCGGCGCTGGGAGGGCCGGGCCACGATGAGCCCGCAGTTCGCCGCCTACAACCGGGGCAAGCGCAGCGTCGTGCTCGACCTGAAGGACCCCGCCGATCTGGAGCGGCTGCTCGTCCTCGCCGACGACGCCGACGTCGTGATCGACAACTTCCGCCCGGGGGTCACCGACCGGCTCGGGATCGGTGCCGCAGCCCTCGCCGCGCGCAACCCACGCCTGATCACGTGCTCGATCACCGGGTTCGGGCCCGAGGGCCCCTACGCCACGCGTCCCGCCTACGACACCGTCATCTCGGCCGTCGGCAGCATGTACAGCCAGGTCGTGCCCGCCGAGACCGTGCGGCCGATGGGCCCGGCGTTCTCCGACCTGCTCTCCGGCATCCAGGCCGCGCAGTCGGTGCTCGCGGCCCTGCACGCCCGTGCCGCCACCGACCGGGGCGAGCACATCGAGGTGTCGATGGTGGGCGCCGTGGTCGACTTCCTCACCGAGGCGGCGTCGTCGTTCCTCGAGACCGGCCAGGTCGCCGGTCCCGACTCGCGTCCGCGGCGCGCCCAGGCCTATGCCTGCACCGGCGCGGACGGCAAGGCGTTCGTGATCCACATGTCCGTGCCGGAGAAGTTCTGGACCGGGCTGCTCGACGTGCTGGAGCGCCCCGACCTGGCCTCCGACCCGCGCTTCGCGACCCGCGAGCAGCGGGTGCGCCACTACGACGACCTCGACGCCGCGCTCAAGGAGATCGCCGTGACGCGGCCGCGCGCCGAGTGGCTGCGGCGGCTCGCCGACCACGACATCCCGCACGGCCCGCTGAACACCGTCGCCGACCTGTTCGACGACCCGCAGCTGCGCAGCATGGGGCTGGTGGAGCAGATCGACGGACCGGACGGCCCGGTCCGCGTGCCGATGCCGAGCACCCGGTTCCACGGCAGCGGGCGGCCCGCGCTGTCCTACGCCCCCGGGCTGGGCGAGCACACCGCGGAGCTCGCCGGCTGGGCATCCGCCGGCGAACAGGAAGGAGCCCGCGCATGAGCATCGACGACCTCGTCGCCATCGACGTGCACACGCACCCGCAGACCGAGGAGTTCATCGCCGCGATGGGCAAGCGCCACCAGCAGATGGCGAAGCACTTCGGCCGGGAGCGCCCGATCGTGTCCTTCGCCGAGCAGGCCGACCAGTATCGCGACCGGCGGATGATGGCCGCCATCGTCAACTCCGACTCGGAGACCACCTCGGGCATCAAGGGCGCGCCGAACGACCTGCTCGGCAAGGCGCAGGCGGAGCACCCCGACGTGTTCCTCGCGTTCGCCGGGATCGACCCGTGGAAGGGCGAGGCGGCGGTCGCCGAGATCCGTCGGATGCACGACGAGTACGGCATCAAGGGCGTCGGCGAGCTGAACCCCGCGCGGCAGAAGTTCCTGCCCAACGACCGGCGGTTCTACCCGATCTGGGAGACCTGCGCCGAGCTGGGTCTGGTGGTGATGTTCCACTCCGGCTTCCCCGGTGCGGGCGCCGGCACGCCCGGCGGCGGGGGATACCGGTTGGAGAACGCCAGGCCGATCCCGTACATCGACGACATGGCGGCCGACTTCCCCGAGCTGAACATCATCAGCGCGCACCCCGCCTGGCCCTGGCACCTGGACAACCTGGCGATGGTGTGGCACAAGTCGAACGTGTACCTCGACCTGTCCGGCTGGGCGCCCAAGCACCTGCCCGCCGACGTGCGGCAGTACGCGAACTCGGTGATCACCGACCGCGTGCTGTTCGGCTCGGACTGGCCGGTGATGACCGTCGAGCGTTGGATGAGCGAGTTCGACGAGCTCGGGTTCAAGCCCGAGTCGCGGCAGAAGATCCTGCTCGACAACGCCCGCAGGCTGTTCAGGCTGTGAGGAGGATGCACCGTGGCTGAGCTGGTCATGGCGGCGATGACCCCGCACAATCCGCTGCTGTGGCGCGCGATGCGCGAGCCGATGCCCGACGATCTCGCGGGGGTGGCGCGGAACTTCGCGCGCATCCGCGCCTCCGTGGCCGCCCACCGGCTGGATGCCCTGATCGTGATCGGCACCGACCACCTGCGGCAGTTCTACTACGACAACTCCCCGGCGTTCGTCGTCGGAACGGCGGCGTCGTACCACGGCACGTGGGAGAACGAGGTGCGCACGTTCGGCATGGAACACGCCGAGGTGACCGGGCATCCCGGGCTCGCCGCAGAGCTGACCGGGAGCACCCTGCTGCCCGAGGCGATCGACTTCTCGATCAGCGCCGAATGGCGGCTCGACCACAGCTTCGTCATCCCGCTGCAGTACGTGCGGCCCGAGCTCGACCTCCCCGTCGTGCCGATCCACACGAACGCCTCGCTGCCCCCGGTGCCCTCGGCGCGGCGCTTCGCGGCGCTCGGCAGGCATCTGCGGGCCGCGATCGAGGGATGGGACACGGATGCCCGGGTGGGCCTGCTGACCTCGGGGCACATGGCCAACGACGTCGGCGGCCCGCGCACGTTCGCGGGCTCGCCCGACCCCGACTTCGACCGCGCCGCGCTGGAGTGGATGCGCGCGGGCGACCTCGACGGGGCGATCGAAGGCTGCCTGGACGCCGACCGGCTGAACCGTGCGGGCTCGATGACCTATCAGTACGTGAACGCGCTCGCCGCGCTCGCCGCGATGGGACGGGCGGCGGACTACGTCGACGGCGCGCCCTCGCGCTTCTCGACCAGTCCGTTCTTCCTGTGGGAGGAGCAGTCATGACCGCCTACATGATCGGCAAGTTCATCCGCTCGGTGGAGCTGAGCGACGCCGCGCTCGCGCGGTACGTCGCGGATCCGGCGGCTTATGTGCGGGGATGGCTGCAGGGCGGCACCGGCCCCGAGACCGTGGCCGACGACCGTGCGCTGACGGACGAGGAGCAGCAGGCGTTCACGACGCGCGACTACGGCGAGCTGTACCGCCTGGGCGCGCATCCGTACCTGCTCTGGCATTTCACCGAGGCGATCTACGCCGGCGAGTTCACCGAGGAGTTCGGCTGGCGCGACCTGGTCGAGCGGTATCGCGCGGCGATCGCGCCGCACGGACAGGGGTGAGGGCGCCGGAGCCCGGAGGCGGTTCCTGAGCCTCATCGACGGGCAGGGCGGCGTGAGGATCAGCGGCTGACCCGTCGGTCGTCTGGTCGCCGGGTCAGCCGACGGGCACCGGCTTGCTCGCACGGAACAGGCCCTCGGGGTCGTACTGTGCGACGACCGCGCGGAGGCGATCCCACGACTCGGCCGGGAACAGGTGCTCCGGGTCGAGGGCGGCCTCGACGAAACCGGCGAACCTGCCGACGAGGAAAGGCGCGACGATCTGGTCGAGCCTTTCCTGGTCGGCGAGCACGGCCGGCCGGGTGTCCGGGTTCGCGAGGATCCCCACCGAGTACATCGTGATGTCGCCGGGCACGGTCTCGCGCACGCCGCCGCCGGATGCCGGACGGTGCAGCGCGCCGCCGACATGGCGGAACTGCACGAGCATCAGCACCTTGCGCGCCATGAGCTCGACGACCTGGGCGATCGTCTCCTCGGTCAGTGCGGACATCTGCGCGGTCGTGCCGCGCGAGGACACCGGGCCGGGGGGATCCGAGGTGATCCCGGCGATCTCGACCGGCGGCATCGCGGTGAACGTGTCGCGGAACGGCCCGAGGGCGAGCAGCGGGGCCAGCAGGTGACGGGCCTCGGCCTCGAGCGATGCGGCGTCGGCATCCGCTCCCGCGCCGAGGTAGACCCCCATCACGGAGACGAAGGAGCGCCCGCGGATCGCGTCCGGCAGGTGGGGGGCGTCCGGGAAGTTGTACATCGTCGCCCACGTGGTGAGCTCTTCGGGCGCATCGGCGAGCATCGCCGACCAGGTGCGCAGCACGTCGCCGGCCTGGTCGGCGGAGAACTGCAGCGCGCCGCCGTAGACCTGCGGCTGGCGGATCACGTCGAACTCCATCGCGGTCACCAGGGCGGCGTTGCCTCCGGCGCCGCGCAGCGCCCAGAACAGGTCGGCGTGGTTCTCGGCATCCGCCCGCACCTGCGTGCCGTCGGCGAGCACGCACTCGATCGCGGTGACCGCGTCGGGCTGCAGGCCGTGCTTGCGGGAGAGCCAGCCGATGCCGCTGCCGAGCGAGTATCCGACGATGCCGACGGTGGGCGAGGAGCCGTGCCGTGCGGCGAGACCCGCGTCGGACAGCTGCGGCACGACGGCGCTCCAGCGCACCCCGGCTCCGACGCGCACGCGGGCGGCGTCGGGGTCGATGCTCACCTCGTCGAGCCCGTGCGTGCGCACGAGCAGCGTGTCGGTGAGATCGCCCAGCGTCGCGGCGCCGTGACCGGTCGCCTGGCCTGCGACGCGCAGGCCGTTCGCGCGGGCGTACCGCACGGCGGCTGCGGCCTCATCGGCGTCGCGGGGCACGGCGATCGCGGCCGGCTGCTGGTCGAGGAGCAGGCTGTAGGTCGCGCGCAGTTCGTCCCATTCGGGGTCTCCGGCGTGCACGAGGCGCACGCCGTCGGGAGCGTCGGTCGGGAGCGTGGCGTCGATCATCTCCAGATTGTATCCAAAATCCAACATGGGCGCGAGAGAAGGGGCGGATGCCTCGCCGTGGGAGTGGACGAGGCATCCGCCCGGGACGGCATACGGCGGGGGGAGCCGGATGTCGTCCTCGGGCATCGCACCGGGGGTGGGGCGATGCCCTGCGGCGGCGGCAGGATGTCGAGGCGGGGGGATGCCTCGCATGCCTGCGCATCCGCCCCGATGATCCGTCGGACCCGAGGTCGACGACGTCCACCGGATGCCGCGATGCGGGGACATCACGGCATGTCAGACGGCCGCAGGGATGCGGCCGGAGATCAGTCGGGGGAGGCGTCGGTGCGCAGCGCCGGGCCGGTGGGCACGAACTGCTGGCCCGAGGCGGCCACGGGTGGCGCGGAGCCGTCGGTGAACTGCCAGTCCTCGACGAGGAGACCGAGGACGACCTGGGAGGGCCCGGAGGAGGATGAGGGCGTCGCGGGGGCGGCCGGCGGGTCTGCGGCCGAGACCCCCAGCGGAGATGACGTCGTCGGCTCCTCGTCGGGCAGGGCGCCCGGGGGCGCGTAGGAGGCGAGGCCCGTCGTCGCGGTCAGCACGGCGGAGGGGGCCGCATCGTATCCGGCCGTCGCGCGCTGCCACGAGGAGGCGACGTCGGAACCGGCGGTGTCGTGTGCGCGCGCTGCGGTCGCGGCGGGAGACTCGCCGCCCGGTCGGTCGGCGCGCCCGCGGTCGCGATCTCCCCGGTCGCCGTGCCCCCGGTCATCGCCCTTGGCACCGTGCCGGACACGGGGGCGATCCGTCCCCTGGTCGTCGTCGCCCTGCTGGTCGGCGCGCGGCGACCGCGAGGGGGTGCCCTGGTCGTCGTCCTGCGTGCGGACGACGGGGGCCGTCGTCGGGGTGCCGGTCGACACGGTGCCGGTCGACACGGTGCCGGCGGTTCCGGTCTTTCGTCCCTGCTGGTCCTGTCCCTGCTGGTCCCCGGGGCGGACGCGCGGGTCGGCGTCGCCCTCATCGTCGTCGGACCCGGACCCGGCAGCGGGTCGATGAGCGGCGGGCGGCCCGGCTACGGGCTGTGCGCCGCGATCGCCGGAGGCGTCCTCCTCGTGCTGTGGGGCGGAGGTTCCGGAGGCATCCTGGGCGTCGTCGTTCTGATCCGCCTGGCGGGCGGGACTCGTGCCCGCCGACTCGTTCGCGCGAGCGGACGGATCCGCGGGCCGATGGCCCGTGTCGCCCGAGCCACGGTTCCCCGCGGCCTGCGTCGGTCGCTGCGGAGCCGATGACGCGACCTGCGCGGAGCGCGGGCCCTCTCCCTGATCGTCGTCGGCGTGCGCCGTGCCGGTGCCGAGGAAGACGGTGAGCAGCGCCCATGCGAGCACGCCGAACGCAGCCCAGAGGGCGACTGTGCACAGGCGATGTCGCGAGGCTTCGGCGCTCACGCTCGGCGATCTCCGTTCGCTGTCGGACGCAAGGCGTCTCAGGCGTCGTGGGTCCAGAGTACGACACGATCGCGCGCGGCGTAAACCGGCGTCCGCAGCCGTGAGAACGGGGTGATCCCGGGGGTGGTGTTCCACGGAGTTGTGCACATCGCACAACTGCGGCTCGGAACCTTAAACAGGTGCTTGAAGCAGGTTTCCATTCACAGCCTGGGGAATCTGATAATAGCTGATCAGGTAGGTAAAAAAAGTCAGTTCGGCGACGTATCCAC
>JBASAE010000334.1:0-2208 GCA_049654285.1 Microbacterium sp. | reverse complement strand
GGCGAGGGTGGCGTCCTCGGGCTCGTCGACGGCGGGCACCCGGCCGAGCTTGGCGTCGAGCGCCCGCGCCCAGGCGAACTCGCACTCCGCCGCGGCCTTCAGATCGCTGGCGCTCCAGACGACCCGTGGCGCCCCGTCCTCTGCCGCGATGACCCGCACGATGCCCTCCCTGTCGGTGTCTACGACACTATCCGGGGCCTCGGACATCCCGTGGCCGTGGGAGCGGCTAACGCCACCAGGTGTCGGCCGGCGTCACGGGGAGACGACGCTTGTGCCGCGTCGCCCGGTACTTCTCCTCGATCCGCGCCGCGACCTCGTCCGGCACGTCGCGTCCCTCGAGGTAGTCGTCGATCTGCTCGTAGGTGAGGCCGAGCTCGTCCTCGTCGGCGCGGCCGGGCTGCCCGTCGAGCAGATCGGCGGTGGGCACCTTGAAGGTCAGGTGGGCGGGGGCGCCGAGCACCTGCAGCAGCATCCTCCCCTGTCTCTTGCTGAGGCCGGAGAGGGGGACGACATCGGCCGCCCCGTCGCCGAACTTGGTGTAGAAGCCGGTGACGGCCTCGGCGGCGTGGTCCGTGCCGATCACGAGCAGGCCGTCGTGACCGCCGAGCGCGTACTGTGTGACCATCCGGACCCGGGCCTTGATGTTGCCTCGGTTGAAGTCGGTGATGTCCTCGTCGAGTCCCTCGGAGATGTCCTGCTCGACGCCGTCGACGCCGTGCTCGATGTTGATCGTCACCGCCCGGTCGGCGGCGATGAACGCGACGGCGGCCTCGGCATCCGCCGCATCATGCTGCACGCGGTACGGCAGTCGCACGGCGAGGAAGGTCGCCTCGCGTCCGCCTGCGCGCACCCTCTCGACGGCGAGCTGGGCGAGCCGTCCGGCGAGCGTGGAGTCCTGTCCCCCGGAGATCCCGAGCACGAATCCCTTCGCCCCGGTCGAGATGAGATAGTCGGCGAGGAAGCCGACGCGGGCGTCGATCTCGGCTGCCGGGTCGATCTCGCTCCGCACGCCGAGGGCTTCGATGATCTGCTGCTGCATGCCCCCAGTCTCCACCCTGACAGGATGGATGCGTGAACCACAGGACCCTCGCATGAAACTCCTCGTCGCCGCCCTCGCCTCCGAGCTGCAGGCGTTCCCCGCCGAGCTGCCCGGCTTCGACCGGCTGGTCACGGGCCCCGGCAAGCTGAAGGCCGCCTTCGGGCTGACCCGGGCGCTGGACGGCGCGCGGTACGACGAGATCGTCGTGGTGGGCACGGCGGGCTCGGTCGACGACGACCTCGGTTCCGGGGTGTACGAGGTCGGCGCGGCGATCCAGCACGACGTGCAGGACCTCGACGGCGTGATCGGGCGACACGTCTCGCTCCCGGAGCGGGTCGAGACCGGACGCGACGGCCTCACGGTCGCGACCGGGGACATCTTCGTCGACGATGCGGGCGCCGTCGCGCGCATCCGTTCGCTCGGCGGCGTGCTCGTCGACATGGAGACCTTCGCATACCTGTGGGTCGCGGAGCAGTTCGACGTCCCGATCCGGGTGCTCCGGGCGGTGTCGGACCGTGCGCAGGACGGTGCGACGCAGGTCTGGGACGAGGTCGTCGCCGCGTGCAGTGCACAGCTCTGGGAGCGCCTGCAGCGCGAGTACGACCTCCGTTCCGTTCTCTGAGCGGTGCGGGACGGCGCCCGTCAGTGCGACGGTGCGTCGATCGCGCTGGAGCCGTCCGGGAGGGTGCGCACGACGAGCTGGGCGGGGAGCTGCTCCTGCATGGCCTCGACATGGCTGATCACGCCGACCGTGCGGCCGCCCTGGCGCAGCTCGTCGAGCGTGCGCATGGCGATCTCGAGCGTGTCCGCGTCGAGCGACCCGAAGCCCTCGTCGATGAACAGGGTGTCCAGGCGGATGCCTCCGGCGCGCGCGGTGACGACCTCGGCGAGGCCGAGGGCGAGGGCGAGCGAGGACAGGAAGGTCTCGCCGCCGGACAGCGAACGCGCGGGGCGCGTCTGGCCCGTGAACGCGTCGAACACGACGATGCCGAGACCGGAGGCCGCGCCGCGGGCCGCGATCGCGTCGGAGTGCCGCAGCTGGTAGCGGCCGGCGGACATGTCGTGCAGCCGCAGGTTCGCCGCGGTCACGATCTCCTCGAGCTCGGCGGCGAGCACGAAGGTCTCCAGGCTCATCCGATGCGTGTTGGCACCGCGCCCCGCAAACGTGT
>JBASAE010000333.1:0-1885 GCA_049654285.1 Microbacterium sp. | reverse complement strand
GCCCGCACGCTCTTCGACGCCGGCTACGACGTGACGATCCTCGAGGCCCGCAAACGGGCCGGCGGGCGCATCCAGTCCGTCAGCGAAGACGGATGGCCGATGCCCGTGCAACTGGGTGCCTGGCTCTCCGCGAAGGACGACATCGCCTCGCTGCAGGGGCGGTTGTCCGTGCTCGGGGTGGGCGACGTCGAGTTCGGCACCGCCACCGGGCAGACAGCCGGGGGTCCCGCCGACACCGTCGACGGCGGCCCGCTGGAGAGGGCGATCGAGCGGGCGGCGGGGACGCCGGCCGACCTGCCCCTCGACGAGGCGCTGAAGGAGTCGGGCGCCGACCCGGAGGATCCCGCGCTCGCCGCGTCCCTCGCCTGGCTCTCGGCGACCACCGGCGCCGATCCGGCGAAGGCGTCCAGCTGGTTCCCACCGTCGTTCGCGCCGGACAGCCTGGTCGGTGCCGACGGCGACGTCGGCGCCATCGTCGAGGACGCGCTGAAGGACCTGAAGGTCACGTTCGCGACGCCGGTGGTCCGGATCGCGCACGACGACTCGGGTGTCAGCCTGCGGCTGGGTACCGGCGAGGCGCTGTCGTTCGACCGCGTGGTCGTCACCGCGCCGCTCGGCGTGCTGCAGCACCAGGGCATCGAGTTCGACCCGGTGCTGCCCTTCGCGCACCGCGGGGCGATCGCCGCCCTCGGATCGGGTTTCGTCGAGGCCGTGTGGCTGCGCTTCGACGAGAAGTTCTGGACCGTCGACGCCCAGCTCTGGCACGTCGTCGGCGGCGACGGACCGATCCGCACCTGGCTGAACCTGCAGCCCGTGACCGGCGAGCCGGTTCTGGTGGGCCTCGTCGGCGGGCCGGACGCCGAGGCGTTCGCCGGCCTCGGCGACGATGACGCCGAGGCCGCGGTGCTGGGATCCCTCGCGTTCTTCGCGCCCGTCGCGCCCTGAGCCGGATGCGTGTGAACCGAGTGACCCTGAGAACGGCCTTCGGCTGGGCGCGCCTGCTCACCGCGGCCGTATGCGCGGGAGCCCTGGTGCACCGGCTGTTCTGGGGCCTGGGGTCGCAGACCATCGCGGGACAGAACTTCTTCGCCTACCTGACGATCCAGTCGAACATCGTCTTCGCGGTGCTGGCGGTCGTCGCCGGGGTCATCGCTCTGCGCAGCGCCGAGGATCCGGCCTGGCTCACCACCGCACGCGCGGTCGTGCTGAGCTGGACGATCACGGCCGGGCTGGCGTTCGCGCTCATCGTCTGGCAGGCGGGCGTGCACGGCATCCAGATCTGGGTCCCCTGGTCGGACATCGTGCTGCACTTCGTGCTGCCGGCCTGGACGGTCGTCGCCTGGACGTTCGGACCGGGCCGGCGGGCCGCGTCCTGGCGGGTGGTCCCGTTCGTGCTCTGCTATCCGATCGCGTGGGGCGTGTTCACGATCTGGCGCGGCAGGACGATCGGGTGGTATCCGTACTACTTCCTCGATCCCCGTCAGGTCTCCGGCATGCCCGAGCTGGTCGTCACCTGCGCGATCGCCCTGGCGATCTTCGCCGCGGTCGCCGCGGGCCTGGTCGCGCTCAGCCGGTGGCGGCACACGGTACCGTCGCGCGCGGGAGGGCCCGCGTAGAGTGACGGGGTGATCCTCGTCCGTGCGCTCCTCGTCGCCGCAGGCGGCACGCTGGGGGTCGCGGCGCGGATGCTGCTCGGGATGGCGATCCCGGATGCCGGCGGCCTGCCGCTCTCAGTGCTGATCGCGAACGTCGCGGGCGCGCTGCTGCTCGGCGTCCTCACCGCCCGCCTGCCGGCGACGAACCTGCGGCTGTTCCTCGGGACGGGTGTGCTCGGCGGGTTCACCACGTACAGCGCGCTCGCGGTCGGCGGCGTGCAGCTCTGGGC
>JBASAE010000332.1:0-3163 GCA_049654285.1 Microbacterium sp. | reverse complement strand
GCGCACCGCTGTGACCCCGCCAGGACTCCGGCTACAGCGGGGCGAGGGCGGTGGACGCCTCCGCCGCGACCTCGACGGCGATCGCGTCGAGCAGCGGCGAGCGCAGGTTCCACTGCTGCCAGTACAGCGGCACACGCGTCGACCTCCCGCCGAGGTCGCTCAGGCCTTCGGCCGCCTGCGGCACCGGGATGAGCGCCCACCCCAGCCCCAGCTGCACCGCGCGGGCGAAATCGTGCGACGCCGGAACGTAGTGCCGCGGCACCGCCCACGGGTCGACGCCGTGCCCGCGCAGCCAGTCGTGCTGGAGCTCGTCCCGCCGGTCGAAGTCCACGAACGGCGCGGCCCGTAGCGCCTCGGCGGTGACGCCGTCGGGGAACCAGCGCGCGATGTACTCGGCCGTGGCCATCGGCCGGTACTCCAGGACACCGAGCGTGCTCACACGGCATCCGCCCACCGGCGTGCGCTCCGACGTCACCGCGGCCATCACCTCGCCGGACTCCAGCAGCCGCGCGGTGTAGTTCTGGTCGTCACGGCGCAGATCCACGTCGATGTCGTGGTCACGGGCGACCCGGGCGATCGGTGCGAGGAACCAGGTCGCCATCGAGTCGGCGTTGACGGCGAGCGGCACGCGGATGCGCTGCCCCGCCTCGGGCAACAGCCCGAACCCCGCGATCGTGTCGTGCTCGAGCAGGGCGATCTGCCGCGCCAGGCGCACCAGGGCCTCGCCCGCCTCGGTGGCGCGCACCGGCTTGGAGCGCACCACGACGACCCGGCCGAGTTGCTGCTCCAGCGCTTTGATGCGTTGGCTCACGGCCGAGGGCGTGAGGTGCAGCCGCCGGGCGGCCGCGTCGAAACTGCCCTCGTCGACGACGGCGACGACGGTCGCGGCGAGCTGCGCATCGATCTGCACATGAATCATGCTAATGCTCGTTCAGTAATGTTCGCTGGCTCTAATGAACAGCGCCCGGATAGCCTCGACGGGTGCTCACCCTGCTCTCCGGCCTCGGACTCATGTTCTCGCTGATCATCGCCGTCGGCGCGCAGAACGTGTTCGTGCTGCGCCAGGGGCTGCGCCGCGAGCACGTGCTGCCCGTGGTGCTGATCTGCGCGGCGTCCGATGCCCTGCTCGTGCTGGCGGGCACGGCAGGACTCGGCTACCTGATCGGCTCGATGCCCTGGCTGCTGGTCGTCGCCCGCTGGCTGGGCGGCATCTCGCTCATCGTCTACGGCGTGTTCGCGGCGCGGCGCGCCTGGTCGCGAACCGGGGAGACACTCGTCGCCGACCCGTCGGCTCGGGCGGACGACGTCCCGGACGCCACGCAGGGCAAGGATGCCGGTGGGGACGGCGCCCCCGTGGCATCCGCCACCGCGACCCGCTCGCGCCTGGCCACGGTCGTCCTCGCGACCCTCGCCTTCACCTACCTGAACCCGAACGTGTACCTCGACACCGTGCTGCTGATCGGCTCGGTCGCAGCGACGCACGGCGACCAGCGCTGGCTGTTCGCCGCGGGGGCGATCATCGCCAGCGTCACCTGGTTCTTCGCCCTCGGGTTCGGCGCCCGCCACCTGGGTCGCTGGCTGCGCACCCCCCGCGCCTGGCGCATCCTCGACACCGGCATCGCGGCGCTGCTCGTGCTGATGGGCGTCCTGCTGATCCTCCCGGTCCTCGCCGGCTGACCTCGACCCCGCCCCGGCCCGCCGTCGGACGCGCGGCTCAGCCGTCGATCTCGGCGACCCGGAACCGCACGAGATCACGGATCAGGTCGTCGGGGATGCTCGTGCCCGGCGCGAAACGGATCGTGCCCGTGCCGGTGTCCGCGCCCGGGACGCCCTCGACGGCGCGGGCGACCGCGGCGACGGCCGCAGCGCTGAACGGATACACCCCCAGATGCCGGGCGGCGCGGATCGCCGAGATGAGCACCTTGCCGTGCAGCTTCAGCGCCGGCATCCGGTAGCCGGTCCCCTGCACCGCCTCCGGAGCGATCTCCCGGGCGATCTCGTAGACCCGCGCCAGAGCCACCCGGTCCGCGTCGTCGGCGACGGTCGACAGGTAGTCATCGACAGCTCCCATGCGCTCATCCTCGCATCCCGCGCCGGCACGCAGAAGACCCCCGCCCGGAGGGCGAGGGTCTTCCTGAACCTCAGGCTCAGATGGCGTTGACGTCCAGAGGGATGCCGGGGCCGAACGTGGTCGACACGGCGCCCTTCTGGATGTAGCGGCCCTTCGAGCTGGACGGCTTGAGACGCACGATCTCCTCGAGCGCGGCCTTCATGTTCTCGTCGAGCTGGTCGGCCGAGAACGAGGCCTTGCCGACGACGAAGTGCACGTTGGCGTGCTTGTCGACGCGGAACTCGATCTTGCCGCCCTTGATGTCCTCGACGGCCTTGGCCGTGTTCGGGGTCACAGTGCCGGTCTTCGGGTTCGGCATCAGGCCGCGCGGACCCAGCACCTTGCCGAGACGGCCGACCTGGCCCATGAGCTCGGGGGTCGCGACGGCGGCGTCGAAGTCGGTCCAGCCGGCCGCGACCTTCTCGATCAGCTCGGCGCCACCGACCTCATCGGCGCCCGCGGCGATCGCGGCCTCGGCGGCCGGGCCGTTGGCGAACACGATGACGCGGGCGGTCTTGCCGGTGCCGTGCGGGAGGATGACGGTGCCGCGCACCATCTGGTCGGCCTTACGCGGGTCGACGGAGAGCTTCAGCGCGACCTCGACGGTCGAGTCGAACTTCGCCGAACCGGTCTCCTTCGCGAGCGCGACGGCCTCGGTGGGCGTGTAGTAGCGGTCCGCCTCGATCTTCGCAGCGGCGTTGCGGTAAGCCTTGGACTTGGTAGCCATGTTCGTTCTCCCCTCAGTCCTCGACCGTGATGCCCATGGAGCGGGCGGTGCCGGCGATGATCTTCGACGCGGCGTCGAGATCGTTCGCGTTCAGGTCGGGCTGCTTGGTCTCGGCGATCTGGCGGACCTGGTCCTTGGTGATCTTCGCGACCTTGACGGTGTGCGGAGTGGCGGAGCCCTTCTGCACGCCCGCGGCCTTCTTGATGAGCTCGGCGGCCGGCGGCGTCTTCAGGATGAACGTGAAGCTGCGGTCCTCGTAGACGGTGATCTCGACGGGGATGACATTGCCGCGCTGCGACTCGGTCGCCGCGTTGTACGCCTTGCAG
>JBASAE010000331.1:0-2057 GCA_049654285.1 Microbacterium sp. | reverse complement strand
CGACAGCCCGGCGCCGACCGGAACCTCGGAGGCGATCGTGATGTCGACGCCCGGCATCGAGGAATCCGCTCCCAGCGCCCAGGCGACGCCGAGCGCGTACGCCGACCACTCCGGAACCCGCAGGTCGCCGTTCGAGGGGAACAGCCGGTCGAGGTCCGCCAGAGCCACCTCGACCGGTTCCGTGGCGAACGTCGAGGCCACCCGGATCCGGCCGTCGTCGCGCAGCCGTGCCGCGGCGTACGTGCGCTGCGGGATCGCGAACGGCAGCACGAACCCCTCGTTGTAGTCCGTGTGCTCGCCGATGAGGTTGGCCCGGCCCGGCGCCGACCAGACACCGTCGGGAACGGTGCCGGTGACGGCGTCGAACAGGTCGCGGGCGGTGGTGAGGGCGGTCATGTGTTCCTTCGTGGGGTGGCCGGTCGGTGGAGCCGATGCCCGGAGCCGCCTCGGGATCCGCGGACTCCGCACGACATGCGGCGGGTCAGGGAGCAGGGACGGATGCCACGGCGTCGCGCAGCCGCGCGGCGGCGTCCTCGGGCAGGATCTCGGCGGTCCATGCGGCCATCGCCGCCTCGGAGCCGGCGAGGAACTTCAGCTTGTCGATGGCACGGCGCGGGCTGGTCAGCTCGAGGCGCATCCGGATGGTCGTGCGCGCGACCCGCACCGGCGCCTGATGCCACGCCGCGATATAGGGCGTGGGGCGGGCCTGCGGCGACGAGGCGCCGTCAGCCGCGTCGCCGAGAGGAGCGTAGAGGGCATCCACCCCTCGCAGCAGTCTCAGATACAGCGGGGCGAGCTCGTCGCGCTCGGCGTCGGTCAGCTCGGTGAAGTCGGCGGCGTGCCGGTGCGGCATGAGGTGCACCTCGAGCGGCCAGCGCGCGGCGAAGGGGACGAACGCCGTCCAGTGCGAACCGGCGAGCACGACACGCGACGAGGCCTGTTCGGACTCCAGGATGCGCTCGAACAGGTCGGGCCCCGTGCGGGGGAGGGCGTCGAGCAGACGCAGCGTGCGCGGGGTGATGTACGGGTAGGCGTAGATCTGTCCGTGCGGATGCGGCAGCGTGACGCCGATGGCCTCGCCGCGGTTCTCGAACGGGAAGACCTGCTCGATGCCCGGCAGCGCGGAGAGCGCCGCGGTGCGGTCGGCCCAGGCCTCGATCACGGTGCGTGCGCGGGTGACGGTCTGGGTGCCGAACGACCCGGAGGCCTCGGGGCTGAAGCACACCACCTCGCAGCGCCCGACGCTGGTGCGGGTGCGGCCGGGGACACCGCCGGCGAGGTCTCCGAGACCCCGCGGCGGATCCGCGGCGGCGGGGGCGGTGCCGACGGTGGACGCCAGGGCGGGGCCGAAGGAGGGCGAACGGTTCTCGAACACCGCGACGTCGTACAGCGAGGGGACCTCGGACGGGTTTGTCGCGCTCTGCGGAGCCAGGGGGTCGGCGTCCGCACCGGGCATCATGACCCGGTTCTGCCGTCGGGTCGCGTAGGTGATCCAATCGCCGGTGAGGATGTCCTGCCGCATCGTGGCGGTCTCCGGGCGCGGGTCGAGGTCGCGCTCGTCGACGCGGCGCTCGGGTCCGAGGCGGGTTCCCGGGTCGTCGTAGTAGATCAGCTCGCGTCCGTCGGCGAGGTGCGTGTCGCGGGCGACGACGCCGGCACCGAGTGTGCGCGCCGGCGTGGCGGCAGGATCCATGTTCACGTCAACACGGTAGCGCGCCCATCGTGGTAACGTCAACACGCGGAACGTTTGCACGATCAGGGAACAGCTGCACGACCGATTCCGACATCCGGTCGTGCAGGTGTTCCGGAGTCGTGCAGGTGTTTCCGAGTCGTGCAGCCGTTCCCAGGTCTGGAGATGGTTCCCAGGTCTGGAGAACCGTTCCAGGGTGTGGAGGAGAGGGGAGGGGCGGATGTCGCAGCAGCGCGTGTCGATGGCGATGGTGGCCGCCCGCGCCGGCGTGTCGGGGCAGACCGTCTCGCGCGTCGCGAACGGCAGCCCCCGCGTGGACCCGGGGACCCGTGCACGCGTCGAGGCGGCGATGGCCGAGCTCGGCTAC
>JBASAE010000330.1:0-10562 GCA_049654285.1 Microbacterium sp. | reverse complement strand
GTGCTCGGGCTGCGGCTCGGGCGGGGGAGGCCGACCGCGGGGGTTCCTGTGCGCGGCCCGGAGGGGGGCGACCGATGACCCCGCTCGCGTTCGCGCTCGCCGCCCTGGCCGGGGGGCTCGGCGCGGGCATCCGCTATCTGGTCGACCGGGGCGTCGCCCGGGTCGTGGGCACGCGGTTCCCCTGGGGCGTGTTCGCGATCAACCTCAGCGGGTCCTTCGCGCTGGGCCTGGTGACCGGCGCCCTGCCGGACGCCGCGTTCGTCGTCGGGACCGGATTCCTCGGCGGGTACACGACGTTCAGCACGGCGATGATCGACACGGTCGCCCTCTGGCGCGACGGCGAGCGACGGGCGTCCTCGTTCAACGCCATCGGCATGCTCGTCCTCGGCCTCGCCGCCGGGTTCGCGGGCCTCGCGCTCGGCAGGTCGTTCTGACCGCCGCCGAGGGCGGTCGAGTGGTGGCCGGGATGCGGTGGGGATACTCTGTGGAAGGAGGGAAGGGGGCGACGGCATCCGATGGCAGACGACGGTCAGGTGACGCAGGACGCTCTCGATGAGATCGTCCGGACGATCGAATCCGCGCGACGGCTGGAGCGGACGCTCAACGCGGCTCTGGCCGAGGACGCGCTGAAGGCCGATCAGTGGCGCGTCCTGCATGCCCTCGCCCACTCGCCGGGCGCGCTCATGGGGGAGCTGGCCGAGCGGCTCGTGATCCCCGCGGCATCGTTGACGCGCATGGTCGACGAGCTCGCCGATCGTGGTCTGCTGTTCCGGCGCCCCGCGCCCGACGACCGACGCAAGGCCGGCGTCTACCTCTCCCGGCTGGGACACGAGCAGCTCGCCCGCGCGTCGTCGATCATCTCGGCGCGAGTGCCCCCGGCGTAGCGGGCCGCGCTCAGACGATCTCGAAGCTCATCCCGGCGGCGACGGCCAGCTGGATGTTGTACTCCGGCCTGAGCGCGAGCGCGTCGTCGGGCACGGACGCGGTGTCCATGCTGAGGTTCTCGGCGGAGAGCAGCCCGCTGCGCGCCAGCCCGGCGATCATGTGGACGCCGTCGTAGCAGTGCTCGGCCCAGGAGTTCAGCGCCGGGGTCTCCGTGCCGTATGCCGCGGTGAATCGCGCGTTGAACTCGACGCGCTGGGGGGAGCGGAGCGTCTCGAAGGAGTGCTGGGTGGAGTAGAGATTGCCGGAGCGGTTGCCGTCCAGGGCGTAGAGGACGTTCTCCTCCAGCGTGCCCGAGTACACCACGACGCGGCGGTCCAGGCCCGACTCCCGCAGCGCGGTGAGCATCTCGATCAGATCCCTGCCCGGCATGCTGAGCAGCACGGCGTCCGCGCCGCTCACGGCGAGCTGGGCGACGAGGCGCGGGGCCGCCACGGTGGTGCTGCGCAGCGGGATGAGCCGTTCCAGCACGATCTCCCCGCCGCTGTCCTCGATGACGGCACGGCCGGAGGCCCCGACGGCGCGGGGCCAGACGTAGTCGGATCCGATGATCGCCCACCGGTACACGCCGCGGTCGGCGATGACCCGGCGGATGCCCTGGGCCATGTCGTCGGCCGACTCCCCTGAGCTGAAGAACCCCGGCGGGCGGGGACGGCTCTCATGACCGGCGGTGAACACGTAGGGGAGCGGGAACCCCGAGGTCGCCTCTTCGATCGCCTCGAGCACGTCGCTGGTGTGCAGCCCGACGAAGGCGTCCACGATGCCTTCCAGGGCCAGGTGCCGAACGGCCTGGGCGACCGACGTCGGCGGTCCGCCGGAATCGAGGAGGACGAGCTCCAGCGGGGTGGCGGAGGAGCCTGCGGAGGTCTGCACCTCTTCGCCGGCGAGCAGCACCGCTTCCAGGGCGGAGGGGCCCGCCTGGCCGAGCACACCGGACAGCGGCAGCACCGCCCCGATCCGGAGCGTGTTGTGTGCCGGTCCTGCCACGGTGGCTTCCAGTGCATCCAGCACTCGGAGCTTGCGAGACATGTGCCCATGATATGACCTGTCCGCTGCGCTGTCAGCGGGCAGCGGAGCGGAACGTCGCCACCCGGGCGTTCCCGCGAAAGAGTCGAATCTACTTCCGTTAGGAATTTTATGAGAAGCCGGAAAAATAGTGAGATGAACCACTTGACCAAATGTTATTTCTATTTGGTAATATCGAGTCGTCTCACGATCCGTCGAGGATGAGACGGGAGAGGACGCACATATGTCAGCCGATCTGATCGACATCGCCGCGCTCGCCGAGGAACGCAGCTCCGTGACGCGGGCCCTGATGAGGGACCGCGGGCTCGACCACCTGCTGCTGGGCACCCCCGACAACATCAGGTACGTGAGCGATGCGCGCACCCTGTTGATCAACGAGAGCGCCGACTGGGTCCTCGCCCTGTTCGACGGCGACGGACAGACCGACATCTTCGCCCCCTGGGTGAAGGAGAAGGTCGACACACCCTATCCGCAGCTCGCGGGGGTCCGGTCGCTCCGGCCGGTTCCCGGCTGGGTGCCGATCATGGCGGAGCCCGAGTACCTGATCCGTGCGCTGAGCGAGGCGCTGCGGGCTGCGGGCGCGCGGTCGGTGGGATACGACGCCGTCCACCCGGAGCTGATCCCCGAGCTGTCCCGGGCTCTTCCCGGAGTCGAGTTCCGGTTCGTGGGCAATGACCTGTTCCGCGCCCGCGGTGTGAAGTCCGCCGCCGAGATCGCGCTCATGGAGCACGCCCATCTCGGTAACCTCGCCGCGCTGGAGAAGGCCTGGAGCGTCGCGGCGCCGGGTGCGCGGGACTTCGATCTGCTCGCCGCCTCGCTCTCTCAGATGCAGCACGACGGCGCCGAGCTGATCACGCACTTCACCTGCAGCGTCCGGCCCGACTTCGGCGTCTGGCATCCCGTGGGCAAGGAGATCCACGAGGGCGACGCGGTGTTCATCGATCAGGTCTACTACGGCCCCGGTGGCTACGCCTCGGATCTGACGCGCACGGTCTTCGTGGGCGAGCCCCCCGCGGAGGTGCTTGCGGCCTACGGGCGCCTCATCGAGGCGCGGCGGGTGGTCGAGCAGGCGGCGCGCCCCGGCGTCGCCGTCTGGGAGCTCGACGAGCTGATGAACAGGGAGCTGGAACGGATGGGCCTCGGGCCGTCGCCCTATGCGCTCGGGCACGGCATCGGCCTGCGCGTGTGCGAGCCGCCGGCCCTCACCGAGCAGGGCATGGTCGGCCGCGACGTCCGTCTCGAAGCGGGGCAGACCGTCGCGCTGGAACCGGAGACGGTGTTCCTCCATCGGGGGACGCCCGTCGTGCTCAAGATCGAGGACTGCTTCGTCGTCGAGGACGCGGGGCTGAGAGGGCTCGGGCCCCTGGCCTCCGCGGACGACTGCGTCATCGCGTGACCCCGCCGCGCGCCCCTTTCCCCGTCCGACAGAGTTCACCGCCCCGTCAAGGAGATGTCATGCAGGAGATCCACCCGCAGAAGCCCTACCCCTATGCGATGGGCAGGTACCTCGAGCCGATCGCGGAGGTGGAGTGCGGCGAGCAGATCGCCATCTACACCGAGGACGCCTTCGAGGGCAGGCTCACGCACAGCGGGCAGATCCCCTCCGAGATCCTCGGCGAGTACCTCAACCCGCAGACCGGCCCGATCCTCGTCAAGGGCGCGGAGCCGGGCGACACGCTGATCGTGCATATCGACGAGATCGAGCTCACGCGTGACTTCGCCATCAGCTGCCTGGTGCCCGAGTTCGGGGGCCTGACGTCGACCGCGCTGAGCCCGTCGCTGCAGGATCCGCTCCCGGAGCGGGTGTGGCGATACGACCGTCAGCCGGACGGGTCGTTCTCCTACGACCCCGACCTGTTCTCGATCCCGGCCGCGCCGTTCCTCGGCACGATCGGCACCGCCCCCGACTTGGAGATGCTCTCCGCGCTCACCCCGTTCACGCACGGGGGGAACATGGACGTCCCCGACGTGAAGGCGGGAAACGCCGTGCACCTCCCCGTCCGCGTCCCCGGCGCGTACTTCTTCACCGGCGACTGCCATGCGGCGCAGGGAGAGGGGGAGGCCTGCGGCGTCGCCCTCGAGATCAGCGGGAAGACGATCGTCCGCTTCGAGCTCCGCAAGAACAAGCCGATCGCCTGGCCGAGGATCGTCTCCCCGGAGGAGATCATGACGGTCGGCTCGGCGCGACCGATGGAGGACGCGGCGAAGATCGCCTACACCCAGCTCATCCACTGGCTGGAGGATGAGCACGGCTTCGACCGTTGGGACGCCTACCAGCTCGTCACGCAGGCGGGGAGCCTGTACGTGGGGAACATGGTCGACACCTATTACTCGCTGGTCGCGAAGATCAGCAGGGACTACCTGCCCGGCTGACGCCCGCAGACGTCGGACGGCGACGCGGGGCTGCCCGCGGCCGGACGCCGGCGTGCCTTCCTGGCGAAGAGAAGCAAGAGATACAGAGAGGTATGTCTGATGGATTCCGATATCAAGACGACCGTGGCGGATGCGCCCGGACGCATCGAGCAGCACGGAGTGAACTTCATCCCGGAGGCTGATCGCCACTCCCGCCCGGCGAACATCTTCTGGATCATGCTGGGCAGCTGCGTGACGTTCCCGCTGATCGTGCTCGGGTGGATCCCGATCGCGTTCGGGCTGAACTTCTGGCAGGCCCTGTCCGCCGTGTTCGCCGGTGCCGTGGTCGGTGCGCTGCTGCTCGCGCCGATGTCGCTGCTGTCGCCGAAGACCGGGACGAACAACCCGATCGGGAGCTCTGCGCACTTCGGCATCGTCGGGCGCATCGTCGGCTCGGTGCTCGCGATGCTCATCTCGATCCTCTTCACCGCGCTGGCGGTGTGGACGGGCGGCGATGCGCTCGCGGCGAGCTTCAGCCGTCTCTTCGGGCTCGGCGGCGGCCCCGGCGCCCAGGTGATCTGGTACACGGTGATCGCGCTGTTCGTGCTGCTGGTCGCGGTCTACGGCCACTCCACCATGCTGCGCCTGCAGAAGATCAGCGCTCCGGTCGCGGGTGCGGTGATGATCATCGGGCTGATCGTGCTCTGGCCGATGTTCGAGCCCGGCAAGCCCGCCGCCGTCGAGCTGGCCTTCGGCAGCTTCTGGCCGACCTGGGTGGCGGGCGCTGTGCCGACCGCCCTGGCGGTGATGGGATACAGCCTCGCGATCGGCGACTGGACCCGCTACATCTCCCCTCAGCGGTACACCTCGCGCCAGGTCGCATCCTGGACCATCCTCGGCGGCGTCGTCGGGATGGGCGGGCCGGTGATGTGGGGCACGTTCACCGCGTCGACGCTGCAGGACCCGGCCGGGGACTACGTCGTCGGCCTGGTCGCCGTCGTCCCGCTCTGGTTCGTCGCGGGGATCGCCATCATCGGTCTCTGCTCCGGTGCGGCACAGGGCACGGTGAACATGTACAGCACCGGACTCGACCTGTCATCGATCTTCCCGAAGGTGAAGCGGGTGCCCGCCACGGTGTTCGTCGGCGTCGTCTCCTACGCCGTGGTGCTGCTCGGCGTCTTCGTGGGAAGCCTCATCGACAACCTCACCACCCTGCTCGACCTCCTCTCCGTCGGCTTCGCCGCCTTCGTGATCGTGATCGCCGTCGGCTACTGGAACCACCGCGGGCAGTACGACTCCCACGCCCTGCAGGCCTTCAGCCGCGGTGAGACCGGTGGCCGGTACTGGTTCGTGAACGGATGGAACTGGCGTGCCGTCACGGCCTTCATCATCGGCACGATCCTCGGTCTGCTGAGCCTCAGCACGGCCTGGTACCAGGGTCCCCTGGTCGAGGTGTTCGGCGGGATCGCGTTCGGCTTCCTGATCGCCGCTGCGGCATCCGCCCTCGTCTACACGGCGCTGCTCTACTTCTTCCCGGAGGACGGCAAGGACTACGTGACGGGTGCGCCGAGGATCGCCCGCCGCATCGGCTGACGCCGTTCCCGCCCGCCCCAGCGGGCTCCCAGGTCGCTCCCCATGGGCTGATGTACAAATGTACATGTACATCGGTCCATGGGGAGAGACATGTCGAGCACCTCGCGCCGGAAGCGCGATCCGGAGGCGCGCCGGCTGGCGATCGTCTCCGCCGCCGCCGAGCTCATCGTCGAGGTCGGCGTCGACGCGATCACGCATCGCATGGTGGCCTCCCGCGCCGCGGTGCCGCTGGGTGCGACCACCCAGTACTTCGACACGCTCGACGACCTGCGTGCCGCCGCGCTGCGGCTGCTGGCGGCGCACATCGACGAGCAGATGGTCGCGACCGCGGCCGCGATCGAGTCCGGGGGAGCCACCCCGGCGACGCTCGCCGCGCTCATCCACTCCTCCCTGGTCGATGCGAAGTCCGCCGAGACGGATCGCGCGGTGGTGACCGCCGCCGTGCGGGATCCGCAGCTGCGCGAGCTGGCCCGCAACTGGTCGGCGCAGCTCGTCGCGCTCCTGGAGCGTCGCTACGATGCCGAGTCGGCCCTCGCGGCGTCCGTCTTCATCGACGGGATCCTCTGGCATTCCCAGATCCACGACGTCCCCCTTCCGCGGCGCACCATCGAGCGCGCGCTCGCGAGCATCCTCGGCGACAGCACGCCACCGCACATCTGAGAGAGCAGGATATGTCGAACCTCGCCGTCCTGAGCCTGCGCAACCGCGCGCTCATCGCGCTGATCACGATCGTCTCGGCGGTCTTCGGCGGGCTCGCGCTGACCAACCTCAAGCAGGAGCTGATCCCCTCGCTCGAGCTGCCGGCGCTGATCGTGATGACCAGCTATCCCGGCGCATCACCCGAGGTGGTCGAGCACGACGTGTCGACGCCGATCGAGCAGGCGATCCAGGGCGTTCCGGGTCTGGACACGTCGAGCGCGACCAGCACGACCAACGCCTCGATCGTGCAGGCGATGTTCGCCTACGGCACCAACCTCGCCACCGCCGAGCAGAAGATGCAGCAGGCGATCAACCGCCTCTCGCATCAGCTGCCGAAGGACATCACCCCGCAGGTGCTCTCGGTGTCGCTGGACGACCTGCCGGTGATCCAGATCGCCGTGACGGGCTTCGACAACGCCGAGACCGCACAGGCCGATCTGCAGAACGTGGTGATCCCGAAGCTCGAAGACGTGAAGGGCGTCAACGCGGCGCAGCTGATCGGCGGGGTCGGCCAGCGCGTGACGATCACGCCGGATGCCGCGAAGCTGGCCGAGCGAGGCGCGAGCACGCAGGCGATCAGTCAGGCGCTGCAGCAGAACGGCGTCCTGTTCCCCGGGGGTGACATCACCGAGGGCGGCCAGACCCTGACCGTGCAGACCGGCGCGAAGATCGCCTCGGTCGACGAGATCGCCCAGCTGCCGCTGGTGGGCACCGCCGCGACCATCGGCGATGTGGCGACGGTGGAGCAGACGGCCGACCCGGTCACCTCGATCTCACGGGTGGACGGCAAGGACGCGCTGTCGATCGCGGTCACCAAGCTTCCGGCCGCCAACACGGTCGACGTGTCGAAGGGCGTGCTGTCCTCGCTCGACGAGCTGAAGGCCTCGTTCCCGGACGCCACGTTCACCGTCGTCTTCGACCAGGCCCCGTTCATCCAGCAGTCCATCGAGACGCTCGCCACCGAAGGGCTGCTCGGCCTGGTCTTCGCCGTGATCGTCATCCTGGTGTTCCTGCTCTCGATCCGCTCGACCCTCGTCACCGCGATCTCGATCCCCACCTCGGTGCTCATCACCTTCATCGGGCTGCAGACGTTCGGCTACTCGCTGAACATGCTCACGCTCGGTGCGCTCACGATCGCGATCGGCCGCGTGGTCGACGACTCGATCGTCGTGATCGAGAACATCAAGAGGCACTACGTCGAGGGGGCCGACAAGGGCGATGCGATCCGCCTCGCGGTGCGCGAGGTGGCGTCCGCGATCACCGCGTCGACCATCACGACCGTCGCGGTGTTCCTGCCGATCGTGTTCGTGGGAGACATGGTCGGCGAGCTGTTCCGGCCGTTCGCGATGACCGTGACGATCGCGATGGCGGCGTCGCTGCTGGTCGCGCTCACGATCGTGCCGGTGCTCGCCTACTGGTTCCTGAAGCCGGGCAAGCCGCTGGTGGACGCCGAGGGGCGGCGCATCGACCCCGAGCACCCGGATGCCCCGCCGACCGCGCTGCAGCGGATCTACCGGCCCATCCTGAGCTGGACGCTGAAGCACTCGCTCACCACCGTGGCGCTCGCGATCGTGGTGCTGGTCGGCACGCTCGCGGCGGCGCCGTTGATGAAGATCAACTTCCTCAGCGATTCGGGCGAGAACACCATGACCGTCACGCAGGACCTCGGGCCGACCGCGAGCCTTCAGGCGAAGTCGGATGCGGCGAAGAAGGTCGAGGACGCCCTGGCGAAGGTGAAGGGCATCGAGAACGTGCAGGCTTCGATCGGATCGAGCGGCTCGGCGCTGCGCGACGCCTTCTCGGGTGGCGCGGGCGTGACGTTCCAGGTCCAGACCGACCCCGACGTCGATCAGGAGAAGCTGCGCGCCGATGTGCAGAAGCGGCTCGACGGCCTGAAGGACGCCGGAGACGTGAGCGTCTCCGGCTCCGCCGGGTTCGGGTCGAGCGACATCGCGATCACGGTCACCGCGGCGAACGGCGGGGACCTGCAGACCGCGACCGACGCTCTCGTGAAGGAGCTGAAGGGCCGGGACGGCATCGGCCAGGTGACCGACAACCTCGCCGCGGCGCTGCCGTACATCGCCGTGGTGATCGACCGCGAGAAGGCCGCCGCGCACGGGCTCTCCGAGGTCGCCGTCGGCTCGATGGTGTCGGGCGCGATGCAGCCGCAGCAGATCGGCTCGGTCGAGATCGCCGACACCGCGCTGACCGTGTACCTCGCCGTCGCCGAGCCGCCGACCACCGAGGCGGCGCTGAAGGACCTGGTGATCCCGAGCGCCACCGGACTGGTGAAGCTGTCCGACATCGCGACCGTCGAGCAGCGCGAGGGGCCGACCTCGATCACCACCGAGAAGGGCCGTCGCACCGCCACCGTGACGGTGCCTCCGGCATCCGACGACCTCGCCGTGGCGACCGCCTCGGCGACCGCCGCGATGGATGCCGTGAAGCTGCCGGACGGCGCGACCGCCGCGATCGGCGGCGTGGCCACTCAGCAGGCCGACGCGTTCTCCCAGCTGGGGCTGGCGATGCTCGCCGCGATCCTCATCGTGTACGTCGTGATGGTCGCGACCTTCAAGTCGCTGCGCCAGCCGCTGCTGCTGCTCGTGTCCGTGCCGTTCGCGGCGACCGGCGCGATCCTGCTGCAGATCGTCACCGGGGTGCCGCTCGGCGTGGCATCCCTCATCGGCGTGCTGATGCTGATCGGCATCGTCGTGACGAACGCGATCGTGCTCGTCGACCTGGTGAACCAGTACCGGGCCAAGGGGCTGACGGTGCCCGCCGCGGTGCTCGCGGGCGGGGAGAAGCGGCTGCGGCCGATCCTGATGACGGCGCTCGCGACGATCTTCGCGCTGACCCCGATGGCGCTCGGCATCACCGGGCACGCCGGGTTCATCTCGCAGCCGCTCGCGATCGTCGTGATCGGCGGCCTGGTGTCCTCGACCGTGCTCACGCTGATCGTGCTGCCGACGCTCTACAACCTCGTCGAGGGCGCGAAGGAGCGGCGGGCGGCGAAGCGGGCCGCGCGCGACGGCGGGGACGCCGTGTCGGATGCCGCGGGGCAGGATGTTCCGGATGCCGCCCTGTCGGGCGTTCCGGGTGTCGCCGGACCAGATGTCGACGGGGGCGCCGACGGGCGCATCCTCACCCGCCGCGAGCTGCGGGCGCGCGAGCGCTCGTGAGCGGGGATCCTCGTCCCGCTGAGACGGGAGCGGCCGGCCGTCCCCGCTCACGTCACGATCCGTCCCGCCACGTCACGTTGTAGCGGGACGGGTCGTGACCTGAGCAGCGTGATTGCGGGAGAACGGGACGGATCGCGACCGAGCAGCATGGTCGCGGCGAGAACGGGACGGCTCAGGCGCGGTCCAGCCGCCGGACGATCCGCTCGGTCTCCGCGAGGTCGAACAGGGACGCGAAGGCCTCGTAGTGCCCGTCGTGCGCGGTCGCGGCATCGACGAGGTATCCGGCGTACCCGTCCGCGTAGCCGACATAGCGGAGACCGGGGTCGTCGGCGGTGAGCCGCTGCCCGAGAGAGGACGCCAGCTCGAACGGCGCATGCAGCCAGCGGCGGTCGCCGATCCGCACGTCGGTCGTCTCGATCTCCATCGTGGCGGGGAGGTCCGCGGCCTCGAACGCCGCGCGGGAGTGCCGACCGTCCGCGCGGGACTGCGCGACGCGACCGCCCGCGGCGGAGGCGTGCTCCGCGCGGGGATCCGCCGACTCCGCGTCGGCGAAGGACGTGCGGACGCGGGCCGTGAAGCGGCGCCGCGTGACATCGATCCCCGGAGCGTGGACCGGGGCACCCTCCGCGACGGCCGTCGCGACGCTGTGCCCGACCACGCGTCCGAGACGCTCGGCCTCGCCGGGGGTCTGATCGCGCCGCGTGAACCGTGTGCTGACGTCTCCGGCCGCCCCCGGCAGGTAGACGACCGGCAGGTGCGCGCCGAACCGCC
>JBASAE010000329.1:0-3718 GCA_049654285.1 Microbacterium sp. | reverse complement strand
GACCGGCGCCGGCACGCCGGGCGGTGCGCGCACCTACCGCGGGTGGTCGGGCGCGACCGTCTCGGTGCTGGCCGCGGCGGTCGCGGTCTTCCTGCTGGTCGACGTGGTCGTGCGCGGCGGCGGGGTGCAGCTGCTGCTGCTTGCGCCCTGGGTGCTGCTCGGCCTGTGGGTCGTGTACGAGGCGTCTGCGGCGTCCTTCTTCCGCGTGGACGACGACGGCGTGCTGGTGCAGAACCTGCTGCGCCGCACCGCGTTCGGATGGAACCGGGTGCGTGACGTCGATTACGTCTGGCAGGTGCAGTTCTCGCTCGATGACGGCAGGACCGTCGCGGCCATGGGAGGCCCCGCGCGCTCCCGGCCGCGCAGACAGACCGCACGCGAGCGCGATGTCGAGGGTCCGCGCGTCCCGGCCGGGATCACGGCGCTGGCGGAGTTGGAGGAGCGCCGCCACGCGGCCGCCGGGCCCGCCGCCGACGCCCCGATCCACCGCACGTGGGACTGGCCGGCGCTCGCCGCCCTGCTCGTGATCGCGGTCTGGGCCGTGGTCGCCGTGCTCGTCACCCGCTGAACCCCGCTCCCGATCCTGCATGCTGGGGGAGCTGGGGTACGGGGCCGTACGATCTAAGACGTGAGCAAGAGCACGCCGTCGCGCACTCGCCTGTGGTGGGAGATCGTGATCGTGCTCGCTCTCGGTCTCGGTCAATCGGCCGTCTACTCGATCGTGCAGCTCGCGTACCGTCTGACCAGCAGCACGCCGCTGAGCGACCAGACGGCGACGCTCAACCCGTCCCGCAGCGACCGCGAGGTCTTCGACCTCGTCTACCAGGTGCTCGGCATCGGGTTCTCCATCGTCCCGGTGCTGCTGGTGTGCTACCTGCTCTGGCGGGATCGCCGCCCGCACCTGGCGAGGCTGGGACTCACCGGCACGCACGTCGCCGCCGACGCGGGCCGCGGCGTGCTCCTCGTCCTCGCGATCGGCGTTCCGGGCATCGGACTGTATCTCGCGGGACGCGCCCTCGGGCTGTTCGTCGCCGTCGACCCCGGCGGACTCGCCGCGCACTGGTGGACGATCCCGGTCCTGCTTCTCTCGGCGGCACGTGCCGCCGTCCAGGAGGAGTTCGTGGTGCTGGGCTATCTGTTCGCCCGACTGCGCCAGCTCGGCTGGGGCACCTGGTCGATCATCCTGGCGACCAGCGTGCTGCGCGCGAGCTATCACCTGTACCAGGGTCCGGGAGCCTTCATCGGCAACCTCGCGATGGGACTGCTCTTCGGTTGGCTGTTCTCGCGGTCCCGGCGGCTGCTGCCCTTCCTCGTCGCGCACTTCCTCATCGACGCGACGGCGTTCATCGGCTATCCCTGGGCCGCAGCGACCTGGCCCGCGCTGTTCGGCCTCCCCGGCTGACGGCCGCGCCGCCCCGCCCCGCATCGCACCGGTCGGGGGGCGTACAGGTCGCGTTTGCTATCCTGGAATGTCGGCATCCCGGCGCAACCCCACCTGTTTAGGACACCTCCATGGCGCACGCCCTCCGTCCGGATCTCCGCAACGTCGCGATCGTCGCTCACGTCGACCACGGCAAGACCACGCTCGTCGACGCGATGCTCCGTCAGACCGGGTCGTTCGGCGAGCACGCGCACGTCGAGGAGCGGGCGATGGACTCCAACGACCTGGAGCGGGAGAAGGGGATCACGATCCTCGCCAAGAACACGGCGATCACCTACGACGGCGCGCACACCGACGTGCCGGTGACGATCAACGTCGTCGACACCCCCGGCCACGCCGACTTCGGCGGCGAGGTCGAGCGCGCGCTGTCGATGGTCGACGGCGTGGTCCTGCTGGTGGACGCCAGCGAGGGCCCGCTGCCGCAGACCCGCTTCGTGCTGCGCAAGGCACTGGAGGCCAAGCTCCCCGTCATCCTGCTGGTGAACAAGACCGACCGTCCCGACGCGCGGATCGCCGAGGTCGAGGAGGAGGCACACGACCTGCTCCTGGGCCTGGCATCCGATCTGGTGGACGACGTTCCGGACCTCGACGTCGACGCGCTCCTCGACGTTCCGGTGGTGTACGCGTCCGGCCGCGCGGGCGCGGCGTCCCGCAACCGCCCGGAGAACGGCACCCTGCCCGACAACGACGACCTCGAGCCGTTGTTCGGCGCGATCCTCGAGCACGTCCCCGCGCCGTCCTACGACGACGAGGCGCCGCTGCAGGCCTGGGTCACCAACCTGGACTCCTCCCCGTTCCTCGGCCGCCTCGCGCTGCTGCGCGTGTTCAACGGCACGCTGCGCAAGGGGCAGACCGTCGCCTGGGTGCGCCACGACGGCTCGCACTCCAACGCCCGCATCACCGAGCTGCTGATGACGAAGGCGCTCGACCGCTACCCGGCGGAGTCCGCGGGGCCCGGCGACATCGTCGCGATCGCCGGCTTCGAGGAGATCACGATCGGCGAGACCATCGCCGATCCGGAGGACGTGCGTCCGCTGCCGGCCATCCACGTCGACGACCCGGCCATCTCGATGACGATCGGCACGAACACCTCGCCGCTGGTCGGCAAGGTCAAGGGGCACAAGCTCACCGCCCGCATGGTGAAGGACCGCCTCGACCGCGAGCTGATCGGCAACGTGTCGCTCAACGTCGTCGACATCGGCCGTCCCGATGCCTGGGAGGTGCAGGGCCGCGGCGAGCTGGCGCTGGCCATCCTGGTCGAGAACATGCGCCGCGAGGGCTTCGAGCTCACCGTCGGCAAGCCGCAGGTGGTCACCCGCAAGGGCGATGACGGCAAGGTCAAGGAGCCCTTCGAGCACCTCACGATCGATGCTCCCGAGGAGTACCTCGGTGCGATCACCCAGCTGCTCGCCGCCCGCAAGGGGCGCATGGAGGGCATGACCAACCACGGCACCGGCTGGGTGCGGATGGAGTTCGTCGTCCCTTCGCGCGGGCTCATCGGGTTCCGCACCGAGTTCATGTCGGTGACCCGCGGCACCGGCATCGCCAACGCGATCTCGCACGGCTACGACGACTGGGCCGGGCAGATCGTGGCTCGCGCCTCCGGTTCGATCGTCGCCGACCGCGCCGGCGTGGTGACGCCGTTCGCGATGATGGCGCTGCAGGAGCGGATGAGCTTCTTCGTGAACCCCACTGAGGAGGTCTACGAGGGCATGGTGGTCGGCGAGAACACCCGCGCCGACGACATGGACGTGAACATCACCAAGGAGAAGAAGCTCACCAACATGCGCTCCTCGACCGCGGATGAGCTGGAGCGGCTCACCCCGCCGCGGCAGCTCTCCCTGGAGGAGAGCCTGGAGTGGGCCCGTGACGACGAATGCGTCGAGGTGACCCCCGAGAAGGTGCGCATCCGCAAGGTGACGCTCGACCAGACGATCCGTGCGCGCGAGACCGCGCGGCTCAAGCGTCAGGACGCGAACGCCTGAGGCGTCCTCCGGAGCCTTCGAGGCCCTCTCCCGATGGCCGGGAGGGGGCCTCAGGCGTCCGTCTCGGGTGACGCGGAACCGCGAAAGATAACGAACGTGTAACACATCTTTCCGAATGTCGCATCCAGGTCGAGGGTTCACAATCGATTCCCGTGCCCGGGGTTCGATCCCGACGGACAGCCCTCAGGGGTCCGGGCATCCGACGACCCGAAAGTCGACCCATGCTTCAGAACTCCCCTTCCCGGGCGTCCCAGCGTGCCGCCAGGATGGCCCGCGCCCACGCCGATGTCAC